>CADCIK010000002.1 GCA_902801415.1 uncultured Lachnospiraceae bacterium | reverse complement strand
GTCTGCACGATGCCGACAAAAGTAATATCATGGGACGCCATGGAATCAAATCTGATCCGGAGCTTGTCCATGCTGTCATTCTGATTGTGCTCTTTCAAAATAGAGTAAGCGATGGTACCCTTTGCAGCCTCTTTGGGACTTACCTTTTTCCCTCTGAGCGCTTCCGCTGTCTCCGCTTCTGCCTCCGGAACGATCGTCGTTCCATCCACAAGGTACACGCCGCCGTCATACAACTTGATCATGTATTGACCTCCTTCTCCGTCTTAAATCGTATTGACCCCATTATAGTTGAATTTTGCAAATATGCAAAAGATTCTTTGCCCATTTAACACTTTATTGTGATAAAAGGTCCTGAATCCGGTCCAAAAGACGCACATTTTCGCTGTGTTCCCGCAATCCGATCCTGTAGAAGTGTTTTCCACTGCCTGCACTTTCTATGCCTCGGATCCCATCACAACGCCGGATCAAAATACCGCTCTCCCTGAGCGGCTCGTACAGTTCCCCGTCACAGGAGAAGAGCACAAACCCGGCTTCTCCGTCATACACGTGTGCTCCCAGATCCCTTAACCTTTGACAGACATAGTCTCTCTCATCATGGATCACCTGCAGAGCAGTCGTCAGATAAGAAATGCTGTCTGCGCTTTTTCTTTCCGCTTCACCATTTCCTCCGTCTGCTCCTCGATCTGTTCCGCGCCTTTTATTCACACCTGCCGCCCTGTCCAAGGACAGTGCAGCCAATCCCGCACATTGGGCCAGCATGGACACGCTCCACTCCGGCTGCTGCAAACGGATTTTCTCCAGCAAAGCTTTATCAGCGGCCAGCAGGTATCCGAGGCGCACGCCGGGCATGGCATACGTCTTAGTAAACGCGCGGACGATCACAAGATAGGGGTTTGCGGACAAAAAGCGGCGCATAGAACGCGCCTCCTCACCGGGCACGAGCTCCAGATAGCATTCGTCCACGATCAGATAGATCCCTGCGCTGCGGCATTTCTCCGCGATCCTTTGCAGGAGATCTTCCCGAATGCAGTTTCCGACCGGATTATTGGGATTGCATATGAACAGGATCGATCCCTCCGGAAGCGTTTCTATATCTTCCAGGATGTCGTCGGTGATCCGGAATCCGTTCTCCCTTTCAAGCTGCCGGAAGATTACTTCCGCCCCCGTTGCCAGCGCTGCCCTCTCGTAACCCTGATAGGTCGGCACAGGAATCAGGACCTTTGTCGGTTTGATCGCCTGCACGGCTGCCTGCAGCATTTCCGAGGCGCCGTTTCCGCACAGGATCCACGCCTCCGGCACGCCAAGTTTTAGTGCCAATGCGTGCCGCAATTTTCTGCAGAGCGGATCCGGGTAACATGCGATGAGATCCAACATGTTCCGAAGCGTACTCCGCACCTGTTCAGGCGGTCCCAGCGGATTCAGGTTCACCGAGAAATCCAGCTCTATCCCTCTGTTTGTATAAATATCTCCGCCATGCTCCACGTACGTCCTCCTGTCACACTGTGAACAGACTCACCACAGCAAGTGCACATGCTGCAGCTACTTCACACCGGCAGAGGAACCATCCTTCCAGGTCTCCAGTGATCCCGCCAAAATCCCGATAGGCCCTGCGCCTGTAGAGTCCGAAGATCACCACTGACATCACTGCTGCCGCAAGTCCCCGAACCGGATGCATTATAAGCATTCCAGCGGCAGCCAGAATTGCTGTAACTGCTAATAGAATTGTATTCACTTGGCGGGCCGATCCCGGCAGATCCGTGAAAGCCCACAGTGTGCCTTCTCCCCGCGCGTTCTGAAAACGCACAGCCGCGAGTCCGCTCAGTGTTCTCGCCAAAACAAACTCCAACCCGAAGATGCACCAACTCCGCACATCACCGCTTCCCGCGATCACAGCGACTGCCGCGATCCAGAAAGCAGCCAGTGTAATAAGGGAAATGACGGAAAAGGCGCCGATATGGGGGTCCGAGAGGATCTGCAGTTTCCGGCCCCGGTCCCCCCAGGAACTGAGGGCGTCGCTTGTATCCATAAATCCGTCCACGTGGATGCCTCCGGTCACAAGCACCGGAATGATGCAGGCAATAAGAACAACCGCAAGAAAGAGCGCCGTCTGCAGCATACCCGGCAGGACGGCTGCACCGGCATGCAGAGCGCCATAAAGCCACATGTATTCCAGCGCTCCGACCACAACACCCACGAGCGGGAACAGACCTATGGAATACTGCATATCTTCTTTTTTCCAGTTCCCGCAAGGCACCGGCAGACGGGAGTACATTGCGAATGCGGTGCATAAGGAGCGAATCCAGGTCATACTGCTCTCCTGTTCCTTCTTCTAATCTGATCTCATCTCATCTATTCCCGGTTTGCTGTCGGGAATGTAATGTAAGATGCTTCCATGTCCTTGAAGCCGTTTTGCGGACTTTCCGCAGGGCCTTCTGATGAGCTTTCTGCTAAGTGCTCCTGCTTGCTCTGCAGCGAGATCCGCAGCATATATCCTTCTCCGTACGAGGGCTGCCATTCATATCGGCTGCGGTCCTCCTCCGGAAACAGCGCCTGCATGATCGCTGCGATAGGACCGCCGTGGGTCACGACAGCAATGCGATCTGCGGGTTCCTCTCGCACAATCCGGTCAAAGGCCTCCAGCACCTCCTCGCGCATCTGCCGGCCGCTTCCGCCGCCCGGGCACAGGTTCTTCTCATTGTCGCCGCTGATCCACTCCTGATAGGCGGGGTCTTCCTTCAGCTCTTCATAGGACTTTCCTTCGAAGACGCCAAAATCCATCTCTCTGAGTCCAGGGCACACCTTGTGCGCCTTTTCCGCCTCTTCACCGAACAGGATCTGCAGTGTCTCATCTGTTCTTTTCATGCCGCTCGTATAAAAGGCGTTCCACTCCCCGTAGAGGTGGTCCGCTTCAGGAATTTTCCTTCTCAGCGCTTCTTTTCCTGCAGGGCTGAGAGGCCAGTCGTCCGCAGTAGAGGTGCTTCTCGTTTGCTTCCGTCATACCGTGGCGCAGAAGAAGGATCTCTTTGCACAGTCCCTGCTGTCTTTTAGCCGGATTTACAAGGACCTGCGGAATTCCGCAAACCATACGGATCACTTCCGCGCCGGTTCCGGCGAGTTTCTGCAGGTAACGGCCGGTCAGTTCTCTCCACCGTCTGTCGATCGGGTCGATCGGCACGATCCCGCAGGTGATGTCCTCACAGATGATCACTGCATCGCCGCGGAGGTTCTGCGGTGAGACAGGCGTCTTTTCTTGTTTCACACACCCGCGCAGGTACTGCTCAAAATGGTCCAGGCAGCGCGCCTGCAGATCCGGTTCACGATCCTCCTCACAGGTAAAGATCTCCTCCTCCGAGATGCCCAGCTGTGTGCGGGCGTATTCTGTTTTGCCCTGACAGGCTCCGCCGATGATCAGTTTCAAGCCCTTTTTCTCCTCTGTCTTCTGCAGAACGCCGTTGCATTCTCTGCGATCTGCACTCAATTCCGCCAGCTGTGCTCCGTTGTTCTCTCCGCAGCCTGCACCCAATTCCGCCGGCAGTGCGCCTTTATGCACGATCACGCCGCCGGCTGCGCACTCGATCACCATATCGCAAACCGATGCCATTTCCCGCTCGATCTGCGCCAATCCCCGCCTGTACGTTTCCGTCATCCCATCATAGTGCATCGCGTCGCTGTAAATGCCGTCAGAGACAGCGATGAAATTTTCAACCTGTCCAGAAAAGGCTGCAAGCTCCGCCGTGACCGCCGCTGCAGCATCAGGATCGTAGACAAACTCTCTCTCCCCGAACATGGCATTGGACAGCATCGCTGTAGCGCTGTCCATCAAATAGGTTCCGTCCGGATCCGGCACTATGCCCCTCGAAGGATCCGTCAGTCCGCTGGGGCACTCGATGGTCTCAAATCCCATCCCGCTCCGGTCCAGGATATGCCGCCGGATCCTCCTTTGGTCCTCCTCGTCTCTGGGTACCATTGTAGCGATATAATATTTTGACCCATTCCGGGAAAGCGCTGCTGCCAGCTCTTGCGCGAGAGAAGATTTCCCGTTGCCGGCGCCGCCTGTGATCCAGATCTTCATGTCTGCTCCTGAAACGCTCTGTAGTCTCCTGGTTATGCTCCGCTTGCGCTGCTTTCGTGCTTCGACCCGCTGCGCTCCTGCCTGAAGTCCCGGCAGGCATTTACAAATCTCTCCGCAAAGGGCGGGCAGGAGGGATAGTAGAGGTGCGGATACCCTGCCAAAATACGCCCCTTCGCCACCATGCAGTCCCACTTCCGCCCGTTTGGTTTCACGGCGGTAAATGCCTCCCCGTTGCAGGTGCTGTCGCTGTAGTGGAATTCATGTCCGCGGATCGTCTGTCCCGGGTCCAGCCAGGGGGCTTTGCGCCAGGTATCTGAATCCTTGTCCTTGCTTGCGGTTTCTTCCCGGGCACTTAGTTCCACATATCCAAAGCGTACCAGCCTGCCGGTCATCGCACTGCGGCCGTCGAGCACACCGGCCATCTCGTAAACGGATCCATCCGCCATCTCCAGCTCTTCCTGCAGATACTGAAATCCCCCGCATTCCGCAAGGATCGGCATGCCTGCCTCCGCCGCTCTGCGGATTGAATCGCGCATAGATGCGTTGGCCGACAATTCCCTTGCCCACAGCTCCGGATATCCGCCGCCCAGAAGGAGTCCGTCCGCGTCCGGAAGCCGGCTGTCATGGATAGGAGAAAAACGCAGGATCTGCGCGCCATAAGACTCCAGAAGTTCCAGGTTGTCCTCATAGTAAAAGGAGAAGGCCTCGTCCATGGCGACAGCGATTGTAACTCTGGAAAGGTCATCGCCAATCTGTGAATCCCTGCTTTCTGGATCTGCAGAGATTTTCAGCTCCGGCGCGCTTTGAGCGATCGCGAGCAGTTTTTCCAGGTCCATCGTCTCCGAGAGGAGGTCCGCCGCCCTGTCGATCCGCTTATGCAGATCCGGGATCTCACCGGGCTCTACGAGACCCAGATGGCGGCTGGAAAAAGCGAGTTTCTCATCCTGCTGAAGGCTTGCCAGAACCGGCAGACCGGTGTCCTCAGCAATCCAGTTCGCAATGGTTTCCGCCATAGCTTTGGAAGTGCGGTTCAGGAAAACACCCTTGATCTGTCTATCTTCGCCGTACTCTGCAAATCCTTTCACCAGCGCTGATGCCGACCGGCTCATGCCGCGCGCGTTGACTGTCAGGATCACAGGCGTCTTCGTTGCTGCAGCCAGATGACAGGAAGAGCCGGTCATGCCGCTCTCCCCTGTGCCGTCCAGGTATCCCATGACGCCTTCGATCACTGCGATCTCCGCATTAGCTTCCCTGCAGCCGGCTGCCAGTGAGCGGCATACGCCTTCCTCTCCTGCCAGATACAGGTCCAGACTGCGGGACGGCGTCCCCAGTACATTCCTGTGAAACATGGGATCGATGTAGTCAGGACCGCACTTGAAGGCGGCCGCCCGAATCCCTTTTCTCTGCAGGAGACGAAGAAGCGCGCAGGTGAACAGTGTTTTGCCGCTGCCGCTCGAGGGGGCCGCGATCAGGATCCTCGGTAATGAAATTGTCGATGTATTGGTTTCGCTCATCTATTTGTCCGTCTCCCCGAGTCCCTCGAAGTCTATGATATAGACCGGGTTCTGCGCCTTCATCATGTGATAGGGGCCGACTGTCTCCGCACGGGTCACCGCGATCTGGCGGACCTGCGGCTCCGTGACCTGAAGCGCACGGGCGGCTTCCATAACCTGCGCCAGCGTCTCCAGTGTCACACAGGTAAGCACAATTCGCACATGCGGGTTCTTATCAAGCACTGCCTGAAGGATCTCCGGGAGGGCTCTGCCGCTTCCGCCGATGAAGACGTGGGTCGGCGCGGGAAGGTCCTTAAGTCCCTCCGGTGCGGCTGCTTCCAATACATGTACACTGTCCAGACAATACCGGGACAGATTCTCACGCAGGATCCGCACTGCCTCCGGTTTCTTCTCCACTGACCAGATCTGCGCGTCAGGACAAAGCCTTGCGGCCTCCACGCTCACGGAGCCTGTTCCGGCGCCGATATCATAGAACACTGCGTTTCGAGTCAGACGCAGGCGGCTCAATGCCAGCACGCGGACCTCTTCCTTGGTCATGGGAACTTCCGCGCGGGCGAAAGCCTCGTCCTCCATGCCTGGTGTGACCGGGCAGGTGTCCGCTGCCGGGTTTTCCAGGTATAGGATATACAGACCGGACTTGTTCAGGTTCTCCAACTGCTGCAAGGTGACGAATCCCGTCTCCTCCGTGTTCTGGGACAGGTTATAGCCATAACCGATCCGAATATCCGCAGGCAAAATATTTTTTGCCGCTGCTTCCCTCAGAAGCGACGCCGTGCTGTGGACGCCGCTCAGTCCGGATACCAGCAGGAAGACTTTGCGCTCCCTGCGCAGATGGCCGACGACGTCCCTTTCTCTTCCGTGTGTGCTCAGGATCGCCGCGTCTTCCCAGGTCACCTGCAGAGCCGCTGCCAATACGGCCACGGACGAGATGCCGGGCAGATAGCGGAAGCAGACGCTCTCCCCTTCTTTCTCCAGCGCGGCGCGCAGCTGGGCCGCCCCGCTGTATAGCCCGGTATCTCCGGACAGAAGAACCGCCGCTCGTCGAAGCTCCGGGTGCTCCTTCATATAGGGAAGGACCTGCCTCGCCTTGTAAAAAGGCTGACAGCGCTTCTCTTCCGTCAAAAGACCAATCTCTTTGGCCCGCGTGATGACAGAAGGTGCCCCGAACACGACGTCCGCGTCGCCTATGGCCTCCCTGGCCTCCGGCGTCACATGCCGCGCGTCGCCGGGTCCCGCCGCGACCATAACATATTCGCGCTTGGGCTGCGCTATCTCGCCTACCCCTGTGATCTTCGTGAGGCGCTCCAATACCTCGTCAAAAGACAGAAGCTCACTGTCCTCTGTCTTTTTTTCAGGATTGCGGACGACCACGATCGGAATCCCTACTTCCCTGGCGGCCGCGACTTTTTCGTCAAATCCGCCCAGCTTGCCGCTCTCTTTAGTGAGTACTGCCTTTGCCCCGGTCTGTAATAGTATGTCCACATTGAGTTCCTGTGTGAAAGGGCCTTGCATGGCAATCAGGTGCCCGGCGGGAATCCCGCATTCCATGCAGATCCTCAAGCTCTCTACGGACGGCAGCACACGGACATACAGTCTTTGGGGCTCTCCGATCTCTGCGGCCAGAAGCGGCAGATCTTTGCTCCCTGTCGTAAGAAACAGGTTGCCGGGTATGCCGCACAGAATCTTCGCTGCATCCTGCATCGAAGCCGCTTCATAAACTCCGAATCCGCCGGCAGGAAGTTCTCCTTCTGTGTCCCTTGCAAGGCGCAGATAAGGGACATCTGTCTCCTCGCAGGCTTTTCTGATCTGCGCTGAGACCTCCGTCGCGAAGGGGTGGGTCGCATCTACAACGCATGTAAACTCCTCCTCGCGAATCAGAAATTCCATCTGCTCCTCTGTGAGCCTTCCCTGCAGAACATTCCGCCCTTTTCCCGGCCCGAGGATCTGCGCTCCGTATTCCGTCGCCACACTCACCGTGCAGCACACGCCTGCGTCTGATAGACGATCCGCTAGTTCGCGCCCCTCTGTTGTGCCTGCAAACAGAAGGATCTCTGTCCCGAATTTACTCATGATTCACCTCTTTTTCTGTATGGTAGCCACGCGGCGTCACGATTTTGTCACCCACCCGTTTGGTACTGCTGTTTCCGATGAAGACGGTGGAGAACATATCGGTCTCCGCTTCCGCCAATTCCTTCAGTGTCATGACACGGGTCCCCTGTCCTTCGCGGCCGATCCTGTCCGCGATCCCGCACACCTGATAAGGCGGCAGGATCTCCATCAGGAGCTGCGCCGCTTTGTGCAGGTGTTCTTTCCTGCCCCTGCTCGAAGGATTGTAGAGAACAATGCATAAATCTGCTTCCGCAGCTGCGCGAAGTCTCTTCTCGATCTTGTCCCAGGGCGTCAGCCTGTCGCTGAGACTGATCACGGCGAAGTCGTGGATCAGCGGCGCGCCAAGGAGCGCGGCTCCGCTCATAGCGGCTGAGACGCCGCTTATGACCCGGACTTCGACCACAGGGAATTCCTCTGCCATCTCCAGTACCAGTCCTGCCATGCCGTAAACACCGGGATCGCCGCTGCAGATCAGGGACACCGTATGCCCCTCATCCGCTTCCTGGAGAGCCATACGGCATCTCTTCTCCTCGCCCGTCATAGGTGTGGTCAGGTACCTCTTATAAGGGAAAAGCGGTCTCACAAGGTCATTGTAGACCGAATAGCCGACGATCGTATCGCTCTGCGCCAGTGCTCTCCTCGCCTCTTCCGTCATCCCCTCCCGGCTTCCGGGTCCGATGCCGATTACATACAAGGTTCTTCCACCTGTTTCCGGCCTCTCCTCTGTGCCCCAGGACAGCTCTACCGGACGGATTCCCACACAGATGGTCATTCCGTCTCGCGCAGTCTTGCCCAAAAGGATCCTGTGCGCCCCGGCTGCCGCGGCAGCTCTCTCGCAGACATTGCCGACGCCGACTGTCTCCCGCACGCGCTCCGATTCCGCAAATGTCCAGTTCTCTATGGCTGCGTTTTGCAGCGTATGTGCGTCAAATGTCTCAAAGGGCACGCCGAGCGATTCTGCCAGAGAGAGAAGGCCGGGCTCCGATTTTTTGACATCGATGGAGGAAATGGTGCAGACTGCGCGGCGGTCCAGACCAAGTTCCTGCAAAGTGTCGAGAGCGAACTGCTCCAGCTCCTGCCCGGACTTGCCCTTGCGGCAGCCCATTCCGAGGATAATGCAGCGGGGAATGAGATGCAGCGTGTCGTCTGCTGAGATGGCGGGCGAAACAGTAAAAACGTTCCCCTTCTCGAAGCTCTTCTGTTCAGGATCGTCCGATCCCGGAGTTCTCTCTTCCCGCAGCTTTTCTCCGCTGCTGCGTACTTCCAGCTCCGGCGGTTCCTGGCCTTCAAAGGTCAGATCCTGCTCATACTCATCGGGAAGCACCAGTGTGCCCTTCCTCTCCGCAAGGAGACGGGCGCTGAAATGTTTAGCCTTCTTCAGATCGTCGATCTGCAGGCCATTGCGCTTTGCAAAAAGGTCCACGGCGAACATGCTCTGCGCGTCGGTTGCAGTCGTCAGAACCGCTTCCGCGCCGGTCATCCGCGCGATCCTGCATGCCCAGTCATTGGCCCCGCCCAGATGTCCGGACAGGATGGGAATCACATGGCGTCCTTTCTCATCCATGACCAGCACTGCCGGATCCGTATCCTTCCCGCCAATATGCGGCGCAATGGCGCGCACGGCAATCCCGCAGGCGCCGATGAACAGGAGAACTTTTCCTTGGCGGAAATTCTCCGCGGTCCATTCCTGCAGGATCCCTTTTCCGCACACTTTGGAGACGGACTCCATATCGGGACAGTTCTCCGCCAATGTGTAATTCCCGTTCCATAAGCACACTCTTTCCGCAGATTTACTTATCGCATCACCAGCGCTGCGACCGCAAGACATGCGATCACAAGCACAAGGCACAGGCCCGAAGCAGTATACATAAGGCGATTGGCCCGCGGTATGTCTTCCGCCTCGATCTCCCTGGTCGGGTCCCCTATGAAGGGCTTCTTCACAACCCGGCCAAAATATACTGCGTCTCCGGCCAGCTGCACGCCCAGCGCGCCTGCGCAGGCGCTCTCCGACTGCGCCGAATTGGGGCTCTTATGGGCGTAGCGGTCCCTCTTGAAGATCCGCCACGCGCCTGCCGCGTCCATCCCCGTGAGTTTGGCCGCCGCCACCAGCAGAAGGCCGCTCAGCCTTGCCGGGATGAATCCCGCTATATCGTCCAGCCTCGCTGCCACTGTGCCATAGTATTGATATTTCTCATTTCTGTATCCGATCATGGAATCCATGGTGTTGATCGCTTTGTAGGCCATGGCTCCTGCTGCGCCGCCAAGCATCATGTAGAACAGAGGCGCGATCACGCCGTCCGCCGTATTTTCCGCCACTGTCTCCACGGGCGGGCTCTCTCAATGTTTTGGCCCGACGCGGGCGCAGGCCTGTCCTCCACAAGGGGACTGTAGACTTCCATGGATGCATCCTGCAGGCTCCGGGCTGCCAGCGCATAACAGCAAAGGATGGATTCCAGCGCTATGCCCGCCAGCGTGTGCACTGCGTATGCTCTCACGAGCAGGCCCCACGAGATCTGGGTCACAACGGAGAGAACGAATACGGCCGTCGCGCCGCCCTTGATCCTCTCGATCGCCGGGGAATCACCGTCCAGGCGCAGGAGCTTTTCCAGCGCCGAGACCAGGCTCCCGATCCAGCGGACGGGATGGGGCATCCACTGCGGATCCCCGATCAGGCGGTCCAGACACGCCCCGATCACTATACTGATCATTCTGCACAGGATCATTTTATTTCCGATCATGTAAACTCCCTGTCTGTATCTCACCACGCGCCGTCACGTCTTGTCTGAGTTTGTCCAGATAGCTGTCGTCTATGCCGGCTTTCTCAAAAGTTGCCATGCGGTCCAGGACCGCGCACGCCGCCTCCATCACTCCAAACGCCATCGTGCAGCCGCTGCCCTCTCCAAGCCGCATATCCAGCTTGAACCAGGGCTCGATCCCGACCGCTTCCATAGCGATCCGGTATCCCTTCTCCGCCGATTCGTGGGAGGGGAACATGTAAAGCCTGCAGTCCGGACAGAGCCGCACAGCGCATAAAGCGGCTGCCGCTGAGATCAGTCCGTCGATCACGACAGGGATCCTGTATCGGGCACAGCCCAGGAATACGCCGCACATAGCGGCGAGATCCAGTCCGCCCACTTTGGCAAGTACGTCCACAGGATCTTCCGGATCCGGACTGTTCACAGTGACCGCCCTCCGCACACATTCCACCTTGTGTCTGAAAGCATCTTCCGTGATCCCGCCTCCAAGGCCTGTCACATCTTCCGCTGTCCTTTTTGTCAAAACACTGATCACCGCCGCAGAAGTCGTCGTATTCCCGATCCCCATCTCGCCGACGCCGACAATGTCGATATTGTCCCGGGAGGCCTGCTCTGCAAGCCCGATCCCGATGCGGATTGCCCGCTCTGCCTCATCTCTGGTCATAGCGGGGCCCTTTACGATGTTCGCGGTCCCCTTGCGGACATTGAGCGGGAGCACCTTATCACAGTGATAATCTGTCGCGATCCCGATATCCGCGACCTGCACCTGGTCGCCTCTGTATCCCGCGATCGAGGACATTCCCGTCAGTCCCCGGGTCATATTTACAGCCTGTGCGGCGGTCACTTCCTGCGGCGCGCTTCCGATTCCCTCTTCCACAAGGCCGTTGTCCGCACATAGAACTACGATCCTTCTGCGTTCCGCGCGCGGCTTGCGTCTTCCTGTGATGGCGGCCATGCGGACGGCTGTTGTCTCTATTTTGCCAAGGCTTCCCGGAGGCATAGCCAGATTGTCCAGATCATCCCGCACAAGCCGGGCTATTTCCGCGTCGGGCGGCGTAATGCCGCGAATGCAGTCTGCGAGCGGTTCCGCGCTGTTAACGGTTGTCAGGATTTCTGAGATATCCGGCGTTTCCTTCTTTCCAGGATCACCGTGATTTTCAAGTGCTGCATCCGTCTGCCCGCTGCGGTTCCTTGCGCGCAGCTTCTCCATAATGAGAGGGTAATTCTCTCTCTTGTGGGGCACCAGGCATCCCGTGCAGTCCTTGACGCCTTTCTTCGTATAGCGGAAATGGCCGCCGCAGTCAGGCCCCATCCCATAGAGGGGGCAGTAGCAGAACAGGCAGTTGAAGTTGTCTGTATCCTCTGTCTTGTGACAGGGGAAATACTTGCAGCTCCGATTCGCGAAGAAGGTGTGGTCCTGCTGCGTAAGGGCTGCCTGACCTGCCTTTTCTTTAAAGAGTTTCTCGTACATTCCGGCAGGCATGTCAAACAAATCCCGGATCCTCTCACCGGTCAGCACCTCCTGCGGCGTTCCGCAGAATACTTCGCCGCCTTCCTTTACGCACAGGAGTCTGTCGCTGACTTCCAGCGCCAGATCGATCTCGTGCAGGGACATCAGGATCGTCTTCCCTTCTGCGGCAAGTCCGCGCAGGGTTTCCATCAGCTCCGTCCTGTAGCGGATATCCAGGTAAGAGGTGGGCTCATCCATGAGAAGGACCGGCGTCTCCTGCGCAAGCGCCCTCGCCACAAGCACCCGCTGCTTCTGCCCGTCGCTGATCGCGCCAAAATCCCGCTCAGCAAGGTCCTCCACCTTCATGCGGGCCATCGCGCGGTCCACGGCATCCTCGTCTTCCCTGCGAAGGATCCCCATGCGTCCCGTATAAGGGTAACGGCCCGCCGCGCATACTTCACGGCAGGTCATGTATTCCGGCCTGATTGCTTCCGTCAGGACGACCGCCATTTTCCTGGCTCTCTCTTTCGCGTCGCATTTCGCCAGGTCTTGGCCCTGCATCATGACAGAGCCGGCAAGCAGCGGCAGCTGCCCGCTGATGCTTTTCAGGAGCGTGGATTTGCCTGCTCCGTTGGGACCGATCAGAGTCAGGATCTCCCCCTTTTCAATTTCCAGTTCGATATTCTCTAGGACCTTCCGCGTGGGATATCCCACCGAAAGGCCGTGCAGATGCAGAAATCTCTCCATTTGGGATCACCTTTTCCTTACCGCCAGCATATATATGACTACAGGCGCTCCGATCAAAGACGTCACTGTGCTGATATTGAGTTCCGTCGGCGCAAACACCATCCGTGCGATCAGGTCCGAATAGAGGCAGAAGACCGCCCCGCCCAGAAAGCACGCCGGCACCATAACAAGCGGCCTGGAACTGCGCAGGCTCTTCCGCATCAGAAAGGGCACTGCAATGCCCACAAAGGACACAGGTCCCGCAAAGGCCGTCACACAGGCGGACAGAAGGCTGGAGAGCATGATCAGGACCACTCTGTACATGCGCACATTGACGCCCATGCTGGCCGCGTAAGCCTCGCCAAGTTCAAAGGCGCCGATCGGCTTGCTGCACCGTATCGTGAGCGTCATCGCGGCAGCCACGATCACTGCAGCGGCCGCCACACTCTTCCAGTCCATTCCCGAAAAGCTGCCCTGAGACCAGCCGCGAAGGTTCGCGATCTGCGCGTCCTCAGCAAACGTAACCAGAAAGTCCGTCAATGCGTTGCAGATATAGCCGATCATAATACCGGCCGCAAGGAGAGACGCCATGTGGCGGACATACCGCGACAGCCCCACGATCAGGCCCGTTGCTGCCAAAGAACCCGCAAACGCCGCGAGCACCAGAATGGCGCTTGAAGATCTGCCGCTCTTTCCCACGACCGTGAGCATCACTGCGCAGACAAAAAGCTTCGCGCCTGAGGAGATTCCCAGCACGTACGGCCCCGCAATGGGATTTCCGAAGAAGGTCTGCAGCAGATATCCGGACACCGCCAGCGCGCCGCCCAGAAGGATCGTCATACACATCCTCGGCAGCCGGATCTGTGTCAAAATATTCCTCTCCTGCACACTTCCGCCTCCCGCGAGGATCTCCATGATCCTTCCCGGTTCGATCGAGACACTGCCCAGCGCTGTGCTGAGCACTGCACCGGCCAGAACTGCCAGGATGAGCACTGCAAACACAACTGCAAAGCCTCTATTCTGTTTCTTTTTGGAATCTGTAAGTTCCTGCTTCATGTTTTTGGCTTCGCTTCCTTCAATTCCGACTTCACTTTCCTTCCCTGAAACCGGTTGTAAATGATCCGTCGTACAGCTTCGATCTCTCAAATCCGCTCTGGCGGACCACATCCCCGACAATGACCAGTGCAGTCCTGTCGATGCCGTTCTCCTCTGCGGTCTGCGCCAATGTTCCCAGCGTACAGACCCATTTGCGCTCTTCGGGCCATGTCGCCTTGTAGACCAGCGCCGCCGGCGTATCAGCCGTATAACCGCCCGCGATCAACCGCTCCACAAGTTCCGGGATCCGGCCGCTGCTCAGAAAGAGCACCATAGTCGACTGATGCGCCGCGAAGGACTCTATGGATTCCTTTTCCGGTACTTTGGTCCTCCCCGCCATGCGTGTCAGGATCACGCTCTGCGAGACACCCGGCAGGGTATACTCCATTTCCAGCGCCGCTGCCGCGCCGCAGAATGAGCTGACGCCCGGCGTCACCGCATAAGGGATATTTCTTTTCTCCAGTTCTGCCATCTGCTCCCGAATGGCGCCGTACACAGACGGATCTCCTGTGTGAAGACGCACGGTCCTGCGGCCCTCTTTTTCCGCTCTCTCCATAACGGCGATGACTTCTTCCAGAGTCATTTTTGCGCTGTCATAGATCTCGCAGCCGGGCTTCGCCGCTTCCAGCAGCGCCGGATTGACAAGCGATCCCGCATAGATGATCACATCCGCCTCTTCGATCTTTTTTTGTCCTCTCAACGTGATCAGGTCCGGCGCTCCCGGCCCCGCTCCGACAAAATCCACCATATCTTCACCTTTCCATACTGATCCATCGCTTCCTTGCTGCTCAGGAACGCGCCGATTTCCCTGGCTCTTCTACTCCGTGGCTGTTCTACTTGCCGTTTTTCATCTCTCGATGCAGGCCCGGATCATCTCCTCTGCGCCTTGCGAGCGCACAAGTTCGCGGTTCTGATGCGAGAATACTATTGTCTCTGCTCTGAGCCGTCCCCCGGACCACTGCACCAGATTTGCGCAGATCCTTCGCGCCATCTCCTGCGCCGTCTTTTCCTTTAGTCCATGACTGTCCAGGACCTCCAGCGCAGCATCCGTCATGACACACTCCAGGATTTCCTTTCTAAGACTCTCTCTGTCCTCTTCAGGGCAAAACACTGCTGCCATCTCCCACAGAGTTTCCATCCTCCGATCCCCATACTTGGAATGGGTATTGGGAGCACCGCCTGCCACTTTTACCAGTTTCCCTATATGGCCGGCCAGAAGAAACCCTTCAAAACCTAAGTCCGCCGCCATCTCCACAGCTTCACCGACAAAGTTTGAGATCTGCACCACCGTCGTTTCCGCTGCTTCCCGCGCATTCTCCTGCCCGTTTTGCTCCTGGTTGATCCGCTCCTGACCGTTTCGCTCCAATCCGTACTGCTCCTGCAGAAAGGCCAGTCCGTAGTTTCCCGGTGCCGCGATCACATATCGCCGCCCCTGCGCCTTCTGAACACGCATCTGCGCACGGATCGTCTCCACGATCGCCCGGTCACTCATGGGCTCTACAATGCCGGTTGTCCCCAAAATAGAAATGCCGCCGACAATCCCCAGCTTGGGATTAAAGGTCTTCTCCGCAATCGCTTCTCCGTCCGGAGCGCTGATCACAACATGAAGCCCTTTGGGAGCATTCCGCATATTCTGCCATTCGTGCAGTATTTTGACCACGTTTTCAGCGATCATCTGTCTGGGAACACGGTTGATCGCGGCATGGCCCACAGGCTGATCCAGTCCCGGCCTGGTCACGCGGCCAACGCCTGCTCCGCCATCAATGGTGATCCCCGGCTCATCACTCCGAGAGACCTCTGCCACAATCCGCGTGCCGGTCGTAATATCGGGATCGTCGCCGCCATCCTTTAAGACCGCACAGCGACAGGAAGTCCTCGTCCGCCCGGAAGGCCCTGCTTTTTCCAGGATCTCTGCATCCAGGATCTGCGCGTTGTACACCGGCCCGCCCGGCGTCTGAATCTGAACCATCTCAACAATTTCACCCGTCATCAGCATTTGGGCCGCTGCAGTCGCAGTTGCGGCCGCACAGCTGCCCGTCGTGAATCCACAGCGCAGGCGTTTGCCGTCCTTTTCCACATATTCTGTTGTATCTGCAAAAGCTGCTTGTTCTGTCATTTCCCCTGTTTTTCTTACATCACGTACGGGATTCCCCTCATTTTCTGCATTCCGCACAGGATTCCTCACATTCCTTACATCCCGTACAGGATCGCGTTGCAGATTGCTGCCGCGACACCACTTCCGCCCTTGCGGCCACGGTTCACGATCCAAGGGATCTGTGTTTCCATGATCTGTTCTTTGGCATTGACTACATTGACAAATCCAACCGGCACTCCAATGATCAGCGCAGGCTTGTATCCTTTTGTGTCGATCAGTTCTCTGAGCGTTAGCAGAGCTGTCGGCGCGTTCCCGATCGCGAAGATCGTCGGTCCATCGAGAGCTGCCGCTCTCTCCATACTGACGGCCGCGCGGGTGATCCCGCGCGCAGAAGCTTCTTCCGCGACTTCCGGATCCGCCATGAAACAGATTGCTTCACCGCCCCACTTTGCAAGCGCCTTCTTATTCACGCCGGCAAGCGCCATGTTCGTATCCGTCACAATCCTGGCGCCGCTGCGGATTGCTTCCCTCGCCTTTTCAATCGCGCCGGGCGAGAAGGCCATTGTATCCGCATATTCAAAGTCCGCCGTCGTATGGATCACCCTCATAACGACCGGTGCAAGCTCCGCAGGAATCTCTTTTCCCATCTGCGCCAGCTCCTCACGGATGATCTGCATGCTTGTGTTTTCTATATCCTGCGGTCTGATGTGGTCGACTTTCAATGGATTCTCTCCTATTTCTGTGATTCTCCCCTTAGATTCCGATCGCCCGGTAGATCAGCTCCCAGTCCAGGCTCTCTCGCAGCACGTCTGCAAGCATGTCCAGCTGCCTGTCCTGTATCTGCCAGGCGCTTTCGATCCCCGAAAAGGCACTTTCACGTCCCGAAAGTGTATGTGAGGAACGTACATGCAAAGCTTCTGCCGCGCCTGTCTCGGAGCAGGTTCCCTCTTTTCTCTTCCGCAAGAGGTCTGTTAAGGCGCTCCGGAACGGCGTCTCGTCAAATATTCCATGGAGATAGGTGCCAAGAACATTCCCGCAGACGGCTCCGTCAGGAGTTTCTTCTGCAGATGTAACAGCTCCGCCAGGGCCGCCATCTGTTAACTGCGCAAACACAGAGGTTCCCTTATCCCTATCTGCAAGATATTCCGTTCTTCCCATATGGATCTCATAGCCTGAAACAGGCAGTCCTGAGAGCGGTGCCCACACGCCGGGCAGCTGCCGGGCAGCACCATGAACCTGCCTGGTATACTTATCCGCGCTGAAGAGCGTTTCAACGGGAAGCAGTCCCAATCCATCTTCCGTACCGCCGGTCTCGCTTCCCAATGGATCCAGAATTCTTCTTCCCAGCATCTGGAAGCCGCCGCAGATCCCGATCAGAAGGGATCTGCCGGCCTCGTCCCGGATGCGGGCTTCCATACCCGATTCGCGGAACCAGCGAAGGTCGCTGATCGTGTTTTTGGTCCCGGGCAGGATGATCAGGTCGGGCTGTCCCAGTAAAGAAGCTTCTGCGACATAGCGCACTGTGACGCCCGGATGCCTTTCGAGCGGCGCGAAATCCGTATAATTGCTGATATAAGGCAAGCGGATCACAGCAATATCCACCGAAGTATCTGCTCCTGCTCCGGCTCCCCGCCCCGCAAGCTTCTCCGACATGCTGTCCTCTTCGTCGAGGTCCAGCCTGATCCACGGAACAACGCCCGCGAAGGGGATGTCGCAGTATTCGGCAAACATGTCGAGCCCCGGCTGCAGCAGGCTTACATCTCCGCGGAATTTGTTGATGATCAGTCCCTTGACGCGAGCCCTCTCTGCAGGGCGAAGAAGCTGTATCGTTCCGAGAAGCTGCGCGAAGACGCCGCCGGGGTCGATATTGCCCGCAAGCAGCACCGGCGCGTCCACCATTTCAGCGAGCCCCATGTTGACAAAATCTCCTTCACGCAGGTTGATCTCAACCGGGCTTCCGGCCCCCTCGATCACAATGATGTCTGACCGTCGGCGGAGCCTCTCGTATGCGGCAAGGATATCGGGGACGAGCGATTTTTTGACCTTATAGTAGTCGGCGGCGCGCATTTTCCCGATCGGCCTGCCGTTCACAATGACCTGCGATGTCGTGTCGCCCATAGGTTTTAGAAGAATGGGATTCATGTCCGCCGAGGGCTCCATCCCCGCCGCTGCTGCCTGCACGACCTGCGCGCGGCCCATTTCCAGACCGTCCCTCGTCACAAACGAATTGAGCGCCATATTCTGAGACTTAAACGGCGCCACGCGGTAGCCGTCCTGCCGCAGAACGCGCAGGATACCCGCTGTCAGTATGCTCTTTCCGGCACCGGACATGGTGCCCTGGATCATCAGATTTCCTGCCACGATCTCCTCACTTTAACCTGTAGAAAAACTCTGTCTCGTCGCCCTTTTCTCCCGTCACGATGGCATGCAGATCCCGCAGGATCGCACCGGTCCGGTTCGCGTTCTGGTATAGAGAACTGCGCATGCACCACACATTTCCCTCGCTGACTGCGCGGAACTGTGTCAAAATACTGTCCTTCGCACAAAGCTCAGCAAGGTCCTCCGGAGCGTCCTCGATAGAGGCGTTGTAGATCAGAATGTCCGCGTCCTCCGCCGCCGCATAGAAGGACTCCATGCTGACCGTTTCCGTCGCCAGACTGCTGTCCGAAACAGGTGTGCTTAGTGTGCCGCCTGCGATCTCAACCATTTTGCCCAGATATCCCTCGCGGCTCCTTGTCACGACCTGTCTTGCCGCATTGATCGAAAAGACAGCAAGTGAACGGGTATCTCCTTCCGGGATAGGTGCTAACGCCTCCGCGTACCCCTTCTGCTCATCGAATGCCTTCGCCGCCTCTTCTTCGCGTCCGGTGAGAAGGCCGTAGACCCTGACCCACTCCGCTCTTCCGAGCGGCTCATGCTCATAGCTGGAGCGGTCGATCAGAACAGGGATGCCCAAAAGCTCCAGCTTCTCCTGGACCTTGGGCGTATGCAGGATCATAGTGGACTCCACGGCAAGATTGACGCCGGCTTCGATGATCTTCTCGTAATCCGGCTCGCTGTATTTGCCGCCATAGGAAAGGGTGCCCTGGTCCATCGCTTCCCGGGCCGACTCTATGTACCAGTCATCCCGCTCCAGTCCCGACAGGACCACATCGCGCACGGCGCCGATCTCGTCAAACTGACACATGGCCGCTGAGGCTGCCAGATAGATCCGGTCCAGCGGCTGCTGCAGAACGATCAGCTCCTGTCCGTCTTCATCTTTCAGGACTGCACCGCCGCCCTGTCCGTCTGTACCTTCCGGAATCGCGCCCCCTTCCGGCACGATCAAATAGCGGCGTCCGTCGTCGACAGAGAGCACCGCATATCCGCCTTCATACCGATAGATGGCAAAACACTCCGCATACACATTTTCATCTTTAGATAAGAATGTCAGGCCGTCAATGACAGGCATCTTTTCTTCAGAAAGTGTTTGGGATGCTTTCTCCGCTTCGCCGGCCTCTTCAACGGCTGCCGCTTCTTCCATCACTTCTTCGTCAACCGCCGTTTCCTCTTCTTGCGCAGAGTCGCCGTCATCAGCCTTTTCCGTCCCGGCTCCCTCCGCTTCTTCCTGCGTTTTATAAAAAACAAATGAAAGCGTGTAGTCGATCAAGTGGGGCGTACTCATCGCAGTCGTGTCCGCCTGCACATCAATCTCAAGCGAAGTTCCGCTTAAAGCATCCGGCAGCATTTCAGCACCGCCGGACTCCGCACCCGCCGCTTCACCGGCGATCTCCTCAAGACTGCCCAGAGGGACCATAAACTGCGCATTGCCTTCCGTGTTGACCGGCAGAAGCTTTTTCTCATTTACGATCATATAGTCGTAGTGGTCGCTGCTCCAGGTGATCAGCGCGGACAGCGTTCCCTCTTTTTCATAGACCGGGCAGGGTGTCTCCACGAACGCTTTGCCGCTGCCGCCTTGCAGCTGCGCGGACGCCCAGCATACAGGCCCTTCTTCCCGCTGCGCCGTATCACTGCCGGCGCAGCCAGCCGCCATAATGATCCATATAGACAGTATAAACCAGATCGCTGCTCTTCCAATCGCCTTCAT
Source organism: uncultured Lachnospiraceae bacterium (assembly GCA_902801415.1). Classification (GTDB taxonomy): domain Bacteria; phylum Bacillota; class Clostridia; order Lachnospirales; family Lachnospiraceae; genus CAG-791. Next base: position 68,863 of record CADCIK010000002.1, on the reverse strand, counting down.
TGTGCCCTTTTTTGCCTCTTTTGTTTCCCTATCACAAAGCGCGGATACCGTACACAGAAAACGATTCCGGCATCCGCGCTTTTTACTTGTGTGTTTGATGTTCGCGTCTTACTTCACAACTTCTCCGGTGTGCTGTACATAGATCTCCTGCACGGCGGGAATGCTTCCGAGACCGGCGATCTGCGTGTCGACCTTCTCAAATGCGCCGCTTGCCACAAACTGACTCACCCAGGAGTCCTCGTCTTCGCCCGCCATATCGTTGTTGGCGTGATCGCCTGCCACGACCATGAGAGGCCTTAAGACAACGTTGGTGTAACCCGCTTCTTTAACTTTCCCGATGACTGCTTCGCAGGAAGTTTCCTCGGGCTCGCCTTCCACGGTTCCGATAAAGACATTGTTAAAACCGAGATCTTCCATCTGGGTCTGCATCTGGCTGTAAGTGACCTTTGCTGCGTGGGAAGTTCCATGTCCCATAAACACGAACGCGGTTCCGTCCTCTGCGGCCGCCTCAATGCTGTCATATCCTGCAGCCTCGACAGCTGTCTGTACGACCGCCTTTGCGACCGTCTCCTTGTCCGCGTTGACCACGGAAGCATCCGTGCCGACTTCGCCCAGAAGGGGTTCAGCGATCTCGACAGATTCAAACATATCCCGGAAATTGTCCACAGCCTGCGTGAGCTCATCATATTCCGCGCCGTGCATCAGATGCGTGGGCTGAATGACCAGCTCTTTCACGCCGTTGGCTGCCGCGCGCTCCAGCGCCTGCTCCACGTTGTCGATCTTCTCTCCGTCTCTTGCCTGCACATGATTGATGATGATCTGCGCAGTAAAGGCTCTTCTCACAGCCCAGTCAGGATATGCTTCCTGCAGCGCACTCTCAATGCCGCCGATGTCTTCAGCACGGCTGTCGTTGAAGGAAGTACCAAAGCTCACAACAAGCAATTCTTTCTCGCCAATTTCATTTGCGTTTCGCGGATCATCCGCAGACGCATCGCCTGTATCCCTGCCAAAATAGTCAGGATCCGCCGATTCGCCTTCCACCAGCTCCTTCTGCTCATCTGTCAGCGCGTCCCATGCCGCTTTGGCGTCTGCGCACATCTGGTCCGTCTCCTCGGTCCACTCCTGTACATAGATCGCGTCGATGAGAGCTGCCACTTCATCCGCTGCCTTCTGGTCCTCTTCACTGACCTCGGAACCTGCTGCATCATCCGCAGGTTCTTCTGCTGCAGCTTCCGCTCCGGTCGCCGCTGCGGAAGCCTGTTCTGCCAGTGCCGCAGCCTGTGCTGCATCCATCGGCACCGCATTGGAAACCGATACCTTATGGTCGTACCATTTGCCCTTGGTACCTACCAGCGCAAGGTCAAATGTCTGGTTCAGATAGGGGACGGGAACATCAAAGCTGTTCACTTCTTCGGTCGTGCCGTCACTATAGGTGACACTCTCCAGCTGCGGCTGAATGAGCTCTGCGCCTTCCTTCTGCGCGTCTTCCGCTGATCCCCGGAAAAGATTTACGACATTCTTCGAGGGCATCACGATATGGATGGTCATCTCACCGTCCTTTACGGTAAGGATACCTTTTCCGTCCTTGGTCTCGTTAACGTGGAACATACTTCCATCCGTTGTGAAATCCGCCAAATACACGCCGTCCGCAAGTACCTGCGTTGCCGCTGTATCAAAAGTCTCCGCTTCATTCGATGTCTCTTCTGCTCCAGTCTCTGCAGCGCTTGTCGCAGCCTCATTTGCGGGTTCAGCTGCTGTCTGTTTACTGCCGCAAGAGGCGATGGTGAGCGTTGTCAGCATAAGCGCTGTTATCAGTGTCACTCTCTTCATATTGGTTTTCCTCCTGTTATTCATGTATCACTCCGCCTGGAAGAAACATCCCGCCATTATGGAGGTGGGAGATTTCTCCAACAAAAAAACTCCGCCGCGGGGCGAAGTACATAGCACAAACAGACCGGTGCAGGTTCCACCAATCTCCATGTTTCGTACAGCCAATGCCTCGTGGCCCGGAATCCGCATGCTGCGGCTTCCTCGTACTGCGGCAGGCAGGTCTCCCGGCTGATCGATCAGACGCGCGCTGCCGCCTTCCCGGTCTCCCAGTGGTTCATAGGCATGCGCTCTCGAATTACGGTGACGAGATCGTGCAGGAATCTCACCTGCTTCCCTTTTCACCGGACACATGCGGCATTACCCGTATGCGCCCGACACCTTCCGCATGATTCAGTTATCACCGCGCCGGTACAGTACCGGCGCAGCATTTTTACCTTCTTTATCCTACCACATTCGTCAAGGTCCGACAATGAGATCCACCTGACGTGCCTGCTTCATTTGGTCTGCCTGCTTCGTTTTCCGGTGCTGCTTGTTTGTGTCCGGGTCCGCACTGCCCAGCAAAGCCTTCGCCGCTTTTCATCCCTCAATCCGTCTCCCAGAGGAAACTGATCGCCTCATACATCTCCTTCAGATCGATCCTGCAGGTTCCGTCCCAGATCAGGACCGGGATCTCCATATCGGCATTATAGACGACCGGAAGTTCCAAATGCTCCATGTCATATTGCACAAGGAGTTTCTTCTCGGGATCGATGATCCAATACTCCCTTACGCCGGCATTGTAATACTTGGCCAATAAGGGGACAGCACTTCCACGACCAGATCCGGCGCGCCAAACACTCTGCCGTTTCTGTATTTGCTTCTGTCACAGACTACCAGTACATCCGGCTGGATTACGGTCTTGTCATCGCAGTCCAGCTGCACGTCAACCGGTGATATGAAGGGAAAGCAGGGACCCTTGTGTTCCAGAACATGATCCAGGAATTTCTTATGTAAATAACCGGCTATGCTCTGGTGGATCGTTGTCGGAGCCGCCATATCATAGAATACTCCGTCGATCAGCTCCACCCGCTTATCTTCAGGCAGTTCCAAATAATCCTTGAGCGTATAGGGGCCGGCTCCGGATTTCAGGGCCTGTGAGCCGTCTATGCCTGATCGGAACGATTTTCCGCCATAAGCCGGTACTGATTCTCTGAGGAGCGGTGTATCAGTCCCGAATTCCCCGTACCTGCCCGTGTCCGGTGCCAACAGCTTCTCCAGCGCGGCTATGGTATCTCTTCTGCGCTCCGCGATCATCTGATTTGTATATCCGAGTTCCCTTTTCTTTTTTCTCATCTCCTCGATCGTCATATGGCTCCTCCTTTTGTCAGAAGGATATTACCATATTTTCCATTATTTTGCAATATAACGGAAATCCGATTTCCATTCTTTCCATTTGAGGAAACCCGACCAGACGACTTTTTGAACTCGATCTTATGTGTACTTCACTGCGTCTTTCTGTATCCGGTCTTTTTGTCCACCGGATTTTTCAGCTCTCTCCCTTTTGCATAGCGGCCCAGATTGTCTATAAAGAGCTCCACGATCTGGTCCAGCGTCTCCTGCAGATGATAGTCGCCCGCTATATGAGGCGTCAGAAGAAGATTCTCACATCGCCAGAGCGGATGATCTTCCGGAAGCGGCTCGGGATCCGTGACATCGATGGATGCGCCGGCTAACGGTCCGTTTCTCAGTACTTTGACAAGGGCGTCCTGATCGATCGCAGTTCCCCGGCCGACATTGAGCAGAATACTGCCGCGCTTCATTCCCAAAAGCCTCTCTTCATTCATAATGTGATAGGTCTGCGGCGTGTTGGGGAGCGCCAGTGCCACAATGTCCGCCTCCGGCAGGAAACGGTCTATATCCTCAAATGTCCCGATCTCCTCCAGATAGTCCGGACACTCCGCTTTGGTGCGTCTGATCCCGACGACTCTGCTTCCCAGGAGCGCCATCTTGCGCGCGTAATCGCCGCCGATGCTTCCAAGTCCGATCACCAGTGTCCTGCTGCCGGAGATCGCAGTCACCTGCCCTTCATCCTTCCACTCCCTGTTCTTTTGATTCATAAAGTAAAGGCCCAGCTTCTTTTTGAGAAAAAAGGTCGCTGCGAGAAGGTGCTCGCTGATCGCCAGACCATATGCGCCTGTGGCATTTGTGAGGATGACCTCCGGCGCCAGCGCGCCTTCCGCCGCGTAAGCGTCTGCCCCTGAGGAATTGAGCTGAAGCCACTTGAGATTTGCCGCCTGCGCCAGTCTTGCCACCGGCAGATTTCCGAGAATAACGTCCGCCTCCCGGATCTGTTTGTCAGAGGCCTTCACCCTTGTCGTAAACATATACTCTGCTCCCGGCATCTGTGCCCGGAGCCGCTTCTCCTGTTCTTCAGTAAACGGAACTGTGATCAATATCTTCATCGGTATATACTCCTTTCTTTACTCTAACTATACGGGTTTTCGCTGACTATTGGTTCAAATTCTAAAAAAAATATAAAAATAATCATTGACTACCTGTCTAAATAGTGTTACACTTCAAAGCGTCGAAGCACTGCACTTTAAAGTGTTAAACTTTAAAGCACTAAATCAAAAGACAGGCAAAGGCCCATTGCCCGGGGCCGGAGCCAGAGAAAACACTATTTTTAAGGAGGATACTCAAATGATTATCAAAGTAATGATGCTTCTGCTGTTCTTTATCTTAATGGTGGGCATCGGATTCTACTGCAGACAAACTGCCACTGACGTCAATGGATTCGTCCTGGGCGGCCGCTCCGTCGGTCCCTGGCTCACAGCGTTTGCCTACGGTACCTCCTATTTCTCCGCAGTTGTCTTCGTCGGGTACGCAGGCCAGTTCGGCTGGAAATACGGCATCGCCGCCACATGGGCCGGAATCGGCAACGCTCTGATCGGTTCCCTCCTTGCATGGAGGATCCTCGGCAGACGCACAAGGATCATGACCCAGCATCTGGATACCGCTACGATGCCTGAATTCTTCGGAAAACGTTTCGGAAGCGAGAATCTTAAGATCGCAGCTTCTATTATCACTTTCATCTTCATGATCCCTTACACCGCATCCCTGTACAATGGTCTTTCCAGACTGTTCGGTATGGCATTCAACATTGACTACTCCATCTGCGTAATTGCAATGGCAGTACTCACAGGTATCTACGTCATCGTCGGCGGCTACATGGCAACCGCGATCAACGATTTCATTCAGGGTCTGATCATGCTGGTCGGTATCACCGCTGTTATCTTTGCTGTTCTCAACAGCAAGGGCGGACTTATGGCAGCTATGGACGGACTTGCAAGAGTAAGCGACGAGACCGTTTCAACGACACCCGGCATCTTCGCTTCCTTCCTTGGTCCCGATCCCTTCAACCTTCTCGGCGTCGTCATCCTGACTTCCCTGGGAACATGGGGCCTTCCCCAGATGGTCCAGAAATTCTACGCCATCAAGAACGAGAGATCCATTGAGACCGGTACCATCATCTCCACATTGTTTGCCATCGTCGTAGCAGGCGGATGCTACTTCCTGGGCGGCTTCGGACGTCTGTTCTCCGACCAGATCGACATCGCAGCAAACGGATTTGACTCTGTTGTTCCTACAATGCTCTCCGGCCTTCCGGACCTTCTGATCGGCGTCGTGGTCATCCTGGTGCTCTCCGCATCCATGTCCACGCTGTCCTCTCTGGTCCTGACCTCCAGTTCAACGATCACACTGGACCTGATCCGCGGACACGTATTCAAGAAAATGGAAGAGAAGAAGCAGCTTCTGATCATGCGCTGGCTGATCGTGCTCTTCATCGTGATCTCTGTTATCATCGCGCTGGTACAGTACAAGTCCAACGTAACCTTCATCGCACAGCTGATGGGTATTTCCTGGGGCGCTATGGCAGGCGCGTTCCTCGCACCTTTCCTGTATGGCCTGTACTGGAAGAAGACTTCCGGATTCGCATGCTGGACAAGTTTCTTCTTCTCCGTAGTATTCATGCTTGTTGACCTGTTTGCCCGCCCGATCCTTCCGGCGCCGCTTCAGTCCCCCATCAACGCAGGTGCCTTCTGCATGCTGGCAGGCCTTGTGATCGTCCCTGTGATCTCCATGATCACCCCCAAGCCGGACGACGCACTGGTTGAGGACGCATTCTCCAGCTACAGCAAGAAGGTTCTGGTACAGCAGACCGAAGCGCTGAGCGACGAAGAAGAAAATTAAGCCCTTCTGCAATAACAAAAAGAACGGATCCGCCCGGATCCGTTCTTTTTTATTCTCATTGTCTGCAGCTGTCAGTCCGGCAGATACTGTTCCACCAGCATCACATAGTACATGTTCCCATACAGGTACATCCAGTTTCCGTTGAAGTCCGCAATATCGTGATAATAACCGGAAGTTCTTCCGCCCGACATCTCCTCCGCGTAATCGACCGCGAGATCGAAGGTATGTTTCCCGCCATGGTCAGATACATAGTACAGGTACCCCGGCCCGTAATTGTATGCCTGGATCACGCTCTTCTCATCACACCCGAGGTCATCAGCTATATCCAGAAGATTGCTGTAATAACTGCAGGCCTGCTCGATCGACTCCTCCGGTCCCAGAGAATTGGGTTCCAGTCCCAAAGATTCGCTCGACTGCATGACGTCAGCCCGCTCACCCTTGGTCTCCGCCTCCATGATCGCCAGAAGAACCGGAACATGCTCTTCTATGCCCTCTTCCGCTGCATAATAGTGCATGAGATCCTTATACTCCAGGACGCTGTCGGACAGGAGCGCCTCTTCACGTGCTTCCCTCTCCCGCTCTTCCTCCATCAGCTTTCTCTCTCTCACGGCTTTCGTCCACTTCGCGAACACAGCAACACATATGAGCAGAAAACAGATGGCTGCCCCGACTGCAACGCCGTATTCGAGCTTTGCCTGTCTCTCACGATTTCGCTTTTCCCTGATCTTCTTAAGCTTTTTATCGTCCATATCAGAGTCTCCCCTCATACTTCCTTTATAACAGAGCTGTCTTTTGAGGGCAAGCTGAAGAAATAACAATCTCCTCCATTGCACGGATTTGAGGTGTCCTTTATAATTATTTTAGAGTTTCTTTACTTATTTTACAAAATTCTGCTTTAATCTTTAACTTTCCGGAAGCACAGCCGGAAGAAGGCAGTCTTGGCACGTCCGTTTCATCAAAGAGAGGAATACTATGGGCTCCGCATTTGCTTTTCTGCATGAATTTAATATTGTCTCCATTCTGGTACGGCTTCTGCTGGCCATGGCCTGCGGAGGCGTGATCGGTTATGGAAGATCCCGCAAGAAACAGAACGCGGGACTTCGCACCTACATGCTGACTGCGATCGGCGCCTGCATGTCGGTCCTTCTCACCCTATATGAATACGAGATGATGACCGGCCAGTGGGCCCCTATCGTCGCGGAAGTCGGCATGAAGTTTGACGCGTCCCGCTATTCCGCTCAGGTCATCAGCGGCATCGGTTTCCTGGCAGCCGGCACGATCCTTTCCTCCGGTCACCAGCAGGTCACCGGACTGACTACTGCGGCAGGTCTGTTCACCTCCGTATGTATGGGCATGGCGGCCGGCGCAGGCATGTACGACTGCGTGATCTTCGTGCTGATCATCCTGTTCATCGTTCTGGATGTCATGTATCCGATGGAGAGCGCGTTTAAGAGAAAGCTCCGCAACATGACGATCTACGTGGAGTTTTCCTCCATCGAATATCTGGATGAGATCACAGACACCATAAGGGCGGAAAAAGCCACTGTCTATGATATCGATGTGGAGCGCACCAAACGGGAGGGCAGCAAGTATCCTGCTGCTGTGATCGTTCTGCAGATGGGACGCGAAAATGCATCCCACTCGGGAATGCTCTCTACCATTGCGGAGCTTCCCTATGTTCATACGATCCACGAACTGATCGCTTAAGAAATATCGTCTTAACGCTTTCGCTGCCGTCAATAATCACCACTCAAACTTCAGGAGGTTTCCCGTGATCTCTGCTTTTAACGGTCTTCGCGACATCAACACCGCAACAATCCTTTTCCGCATGGTCCTCGCGATCATATGCGGCGGCCTGATCGGAATTGAGCGTTCCATTAAGAACAGGCCCGCAGGTTTTCGTACCCATGTCCTGATCATCATCGGCGCAACGACCGCCTCGCTGATCGGTCATTATATCTATTTGATCATGAATCTTCCCACCGATATGTCCAGACTTCCCGCACAGGTCATCACCGGACTGGGCTTTATCGGCGCCGGAACCATCATCGTGACAGGATCCAGAACTGTCAAGGGTCTGACCACCGCTGCAGGACTCTGGGCAACCGGAATCGTGGGCCTGGCAATCGGCTCCGGTTTCTATGAAGGCGCAATTGTCAGCACGTTCATGATCCTCTTTGCAGAGATCGTTCTTGGCAAGATCAAGATCAAGAGAGTCAAACCCTTCCGCTGCATTATCAATTATCAGCACAAGGAGACCCTCGACCACATCCTGCGGTACTGCAAGGACCGCAATATTGCCATCAAAGCGCTGCAGATCGAGGGAGAGACCGATGAATCCGGCGTAAAGGTATACTCGGCATTCGTTACTCTCCAGCCCAACAATGAGGTGGATCACGACGGATTCGTCCGCAAGCTCGAGTCCTTCGACAACGTGATCAATGCAGTGATCCGTTAATCATTCACCCACCTTGTTCCACAGACGAATCTTCTGATTTACATATCCTTAAAACATATGAAAGGCTGTCGGCACAACAATGCCGGCAGCCTTTTCTCACGTATTCTCATTTCTTTTTCTTTTTGTTCCAGCCACAGACTCCCAGTAATACAAACAGTGTCAGAAGAGAGATGGTCAGCCCTGCCCGCAAATAGGGGGTGCTGTACCGGAGGACGATTTCATGCCTTCCTTCCGGCACCACAACCGCCATATACAGTCCGTCAGATCTCAGGACATCCGTTTTCTTTCCGTCAATATGACAGTGCCAACCGATACTGTAAGGCACCGCGATCTGCAGGATCCTGCTCTCCGGTATATCAACTGCTGCAGAAATCTGCTTCCCGTTCACCCGGACATTCTCAGCTGCACCTGCAAGAAGTTCTTCTGCCTGCTGCCGATAAGTGTCCATCGGAGCTGCCCAGAGTTTTATAGAATTATATCTGAATTCACTGTCAGGAGGTATGATCAATTTGATCCTGTTCTTTCCGGCACCGCCTGTCCCAAGATTGAAGGTGATCCCTTCCCGCACTACAGGCCAATTGTCAGCAAGGTTTGTGATCCGTCCCCTCTTTGTGATCTTAAATCCTGTTTTCCAGTTTGACCGGAACACATTGATATTTCTGGCATTTGGCTCCACAATCTCAATCCCTTCAATTTGCAGATAGATCTCTGTATTCTCCGGGATCTCAGCAATAAGACTGATCTGACCGCCAACTTCATTCGTTAATATTGTATGATCAGTAAGCGAAATACCATTATGTGTCTGTCTTTCATATTGCAGTTGATAGGCACTGCTTTTAACCGATCTCTCTTCGAACTCCTCAGGAAGCTTGTTTATACTGTCTTCATCCAGGACCGCTCCTTGCAAAACCGCTTCCTGCCTCTGTACAGCATTCAACCCGGCAAATTGATCCCTGCTGATATAGCTGCGAAATGTATAACACACCGGTAAAGCATATTCATTTTTATACGCACTGAAGCTGTCGTCTGACAGATCCTCTGCATAAACATATCCATATGGTGCAGATGATGTATCGTTCGCCGCTTTCGTATAATACTTCACTCCCGCGAGTTCCAGCAAAGCGGTTCTCCCATCGAGGCCCTCAAACCAACAGTTCTGGAGGACCGAGTTGAGTTCAAAATCGTTGAGATAATTGAGCATAGCTCCCGGAAGGAGACTCCACCATGCATTCGTCCCGTTAACCCGGTTGATCCGGTCAATGTTGACTGTGCTCTCCATGCTCTCTGTCCGGAAAAAGTCCTCTTCCGAGGAACGGCCTGCCAGGAGCTGTGAGGAATCGGTGAAGTCCTCTGCGTGATCCTCCATCTTCTCGAATTGTGACGCGTAATCACCCGCCTGCGGCGCATAGAAGCAGTAAATCTGAAACATCATGCATATTGCTGTCATTGCAGCCAGCACGGCCGCCCTGTTCCCGCTGTTGATACAGCCTGACAGCAGAAATGCACACAGCATGACCGAAAGCATCACCAGCGTCGCCGTTTTATTGAATCCCGGAAGTGTCTCCCGCATCAGGAAACATACAAGAACATATATGCCCCCCACAACAGCAATACGAATGCGCTCTGTCCATGAGCACTGGCTCAATGCATCAAATGACTCCGTCAGGATCATGGCTGACGCAAAAGCAACCGCATAGTCCCACCGGTTTGAAGGGTATCCCATACCATTCATGATCTTGCCCGCAAGAGGGCTGCAGAGCATCAACATCATTACGATCGCGTACAGCTTCAAAGCTCTAGTCCTGTTATCTCTTGATCTTGTCATGTAAAAGTACAGGATCGCGATCAGGTTCACACAGAGCAGTCCGACAACGGTCGTATATTCGGCACGGATATATGGCGCAAAGAGCACAACAAACGTCTCTTTATAAAACTTTGCGCCATATAGAGCAATAGACTCAATATATCCGGAAACATCTGCGACTCGGGGGTTCTGGCTGAATGCATAGATCGTGGGCAGAAGAGAGAATGCGCCAAGCAGCGCCCCGATCACGCAGGCGCCTGCTGCCCTTATATCCAGGATCAATTCCTCCGCCAAGGTCTTTGGGGTCCTGTTTTTCCATACCTCAGCTGCGGTTCTTGTCAAAACATAGATCACCAAAAGGATCGCATTGATATATAAGGTATAGAAGCTTACAACCAGATTCATAAATGTTGCAGCGGCCAGAAGTCTTTTTCTTCCGCATCTTCTGTATAGTTCATACCCTCCCAAAAACAGCGGGAGAAAATAGCCCCAGTTTATATAATTCGGATGCCTTGTAAACATAAACAGGATCGTTCCTGAAAATGTATAGGCCAGCGAACCGCATATAATTGCCAGGTTCTTCTTGTGTCCGACAATAAAACAATACAGAGAAAATGCCGCACCGGTCAGCCACAATTTCGCAAGGACCATGATCGTATATCTCTGTACACGGGTCATAAAAAGCAGAGCTGACGACAGCCAGCTGACAGGATCCGCGAGGTCATAGCTGTTCAATGTGGTAAATAAATCTACTCCCTGTCCGATTGAATATTGAACCGGCCAAATACCGGAAAAGCCCATCTTACCGTGCAAAACGGATTCAGTAATGTCACAGATATAGTTAAAGGCAGGAAAATGCTGGTATACGCCATCCGTATACCACATCAGATTCCTGCCTTGCCATTTTAATAAAAAATAGATAAAAAGGGCTCCCGCCATCCAGAAAAGAGTGTATTCTGCTAAATAGATCTTATTGCTGCGATGACTTTCACCCATTATTTTCTCTCCGTTCGATCACATAGTTCTATTATTATATCAGCAATCCCGGTCAAGATGCCAGATATCCTGATTATACTGTGCGATCGTTCTGTCGGATGAGAAATATCCTGCCTTGGCGATGTTGACGACCATCTTCTTCGCCCAATTCTTTCTGTCTTCATAAGCTGCCAAAGCACTGTCCTTGGCTTTGCAGTAGCTCTGGAAATCCGGGAAAGTCATAAACCAGTCCTTGCCAAGGAGCTCATTGTAGAGCTGATGCAGCAGCTTCTTGTCGCCGGCCTCTTCCATCTTCTCGCTGATCAGGAAATCAACGGCGTTCTGCAGTCTCTTGTCCTTCTTGTACCAATCCTTGGCAACATAGTCGGCCTTCTTGTAGTGCTCAATGACTTCCTCGGAAGACTGACCGAATGTGAAAATATTGTCCTCGCCGACCAGTTCGGCGATCTCCACATTGGCTCCGTCCATGGTTCCCAGCGTCACGGCGCCGTTGAGCATGAACTTCATATTGCCGGTCCCGCTGGCTTCCTTGGAAGCCAGCGAAATCTGCTCGGAAATGTCCGATGCGGGAATCAGTTTCTCCGCCATGGACACGTTGTAGTTGCGAAGCATGATCACTTTCAGATAAGGGCTGACTTCCGGATCGTTGTTGACGATCTGGCTGAAAGCGAGGATGGCATGGATGATATCCTTCGCGATCACATAAGCAGGCGCCGCCTTAGCGCCAAAAAATACAGTGACCGGTCTGCGCGGCCTGAATCCGTCCTTGATGTGCAGGTAGCAGTCGATCGCCCACAGAAGGTTCAGCTGCTGTCTCTTGTACTCGTGCAGACGCTTGATCTGTACGTCATAGACAGATCTGGGATCCACCTTGTCTCCCTGGTATTTTTCCAGCCACGCGGCAAATTTCTGCTTCTCTGTCTTCTTCCTGTTCAGGATGCACTGCAGGAATTCAGGATCTTCCGTATAGGGAAGAAGCTTCTCCAGCTGGTCCGCGTCCGTCTTCCACTCTTCTCCGATCTTCTCGCTGATCAGCTCGGTCAGCTCCGGATTGCACTCCACGACCCATCTGCGGAATGTGATCCCGTTGGTCTTGTTGTTGAACTTCTCGGGATAGAGCTTATAGAAGTTGTTGAGCTCCGTGTTCTTGAGGATCTCTGTGTGAAGTCTCGCGACGCCGTTGACAGAGTGGCTGTAATGGATGTCCAGGTGCGCCATATGGATGTTGCTGTTTTCGTCGATGATCTGCACGGACGGATCCTTGTATTTGGCCTTAACGGCCTCATTCATTCTCTTGAGAATGGGAATCAGGTGGGGAACGACGGCCTTGATATAATGTCTGGGCCATGTCTCAAGCGCTTCCGCCAGAATAGTGTGGTTGGTATAAGCGCAGACATCGGTCACGATCTGATAGGCCTCAGTCTCCTCAATGCCCTTCTCGGTCAGAAGGCGCACCAACTCCGGGATGACCAGAGAAGGATGCGTGTCATTGATCTGGATCGCCGCGTAATCCGCGAGATCGTGCAGGTTGCTTCCCTTCTCAATGCATTCATCCAGGATCAGCTGAGCGGCGTTGCTCACCATGAAGTATTCCTGATAGACGCGAAGCAGTCTTCCTGCGTCGTCGCTGTCATCCGGATACAGGAAAAGTGTCAGGTTCTTCTCGATCTCCTTCTTGTCGAAGTCGATTCCGGAACCGATCAGTCTCTCATTGACTGTGTCGAGGTCAAACAGGCGGAGGCGGCCGCACTTGCTGCCGTAACCCGTGACATCGATCTCATACATTGTGGAGACCAGTTCCAGATCGCCGCACTGCACCTTGTAGTGCTTGTCGGTCCTTCTCATCCAGTTGGCCATGCCCCATTTACGCCAGTAATCAGGGCGCGCATGCTGCTTTCTGTCATCAAAAGACTGCTTGAACAGGCCGCAGTGATAAGCAAGGCCTACGCCGTCCGCGGGAAGGCCGAGCGTCGCAAGGCTGTCGATAAAGCAGGCTGCCAGTCTTCCAAGGCCGCCGTTTCCAAGGGAAGGCTCGTATTCGAACTCCTCCAGTTCTGTGATGTCTTTGCCGGCCTCTGCCAGTTCCGCCTTCACATCGTCGTAAATTCCGAGGTTGATCAGGTTATTGCTAAGAAGTTTTCCGATCAGGAACTCCGCGGAAATATAATAGACTTTCTTCTTTCCGCTGTTATATCCCGTGTCCCTGCAGGCGTCCTGCGTCAGTGCAAGCGCAGCGTTGTAGAGTTCCAGAATGGTGCATTCAGCAAGGTCTTTGCCGGTATAGTCTCTCAGTTTTCCTACTGCCATATAATCCTCCTATGGGTTTCCCCGACTGATTATGATAATTCCATTATATAAGAAAGCATTATAATGACTAAACAGGCTTGTTTTCTTGCAATATTGTTGCAGAAAATAGTACAATCATGCTGTTAACTAATTCCGGAAAGGTTTTACTCTATGAATCTCGAAGAATACTCCCAGTATAAAGAAACTCTTCTGCACGAACAGCCCGGCTTTGCCTACAACACCTATCTGTGTACGATCCCGCAGGATTTCACCCGCGTCGATCTTCACTGGCATGAGCAGATGGAGATCATATACGTCAAGAAAGGCAGCGGCTCCGTAACCGTCGGCTCACACAAATATCCGGTGGAGGCAGGCACGATCATGCCCATCCTTCCGGGCGAACTTCACGCCATTGACGGCGATCCAGGCGTCAGGATGGAATACGAGAACATCATCTTCTCGCTCTCCCTCATGGACAATCAAGTGGAGAACGACTGGGCCAGGCGCAATATCCTGGGCCCTCTGCGGAAGGGTAATCTCCGCTTTCAAAGGCCCATTCACAAAGGCACGCCCTTTCATGATGAAGTCTCCGACGCGCTGGACGCTGCCGACAAGGCCTGCAGTGAAAGAAGCGACGGCTATTCCCTTCTGGTCCGCAGCAGCCTGTTCCGCTTCTTCTACGCGATCTACACAAACCGCAGCCAGGAAGAAACAGGACGGCACTCCCAATATGAAGACGTGATCAAGCAGGTCCTTCTCTTTGTGCAGACCCATTTTTCCGAGCCGATCACCGTGCGCGATGCAGCCAGCCTCATCGACTACAGCGACGCGCATTTCATGAGGGTCTTCCGGAAGGAAACCGGCGTCACTTTCGGCGAATATCTGGCGGATTACCGCCTTCGCTACGCCTCCTATCTCCTGCGTGAGCAGCCGGATTCCATCGGCGCCATCGCCTCCATGTGCGGTTTTGACAACTTTTCATACTTCATCCGGCGCTTTCGCCGCAAATACGGCATGTCCCCAAGGGAATACCGCGCCAGGGAACGATAAGGACATTTGTTTCACGCCTTCAGGCACCGGCAATCCTCCGGCCTGCAGAAACAGAGAGTCACTTCATCAGTTCCATAGCTGCCTCCGCGAGCTCCAGGAATCTCTCTGACTTAAGGATCGCCAGACCCTGCTCTTCGTCTCCGAGGATCAGCAGCCGGTCGCCGGCAGAAATATCAAACACTTTTCTCGCTTTGGCCGGAATGACAATCTGGCCTTTCTCTCCGACCGTCACGACCCCGAACAGGTGCTTGCCCTTGGGCGGAAGACTCAGTCCCAGATTCTCTTCCGGTTCATAATTGGCCAGATCATCCAGAGAGACCCCGAACAGCTCCGCGAGGAGCCTGCACTTGTCCAGATCGGGCACAGTCTCTCCCGCTTCCCACTTGGCGACGGCCTGCCTTGTTACGCCGAGCTTTTCAGCGATCCCTTCCTGTGTCATTTTCTTCATCTTTCGAAGTTGGACCAGATTGTCCTTAAACATTCTTCTCCTCCTTAATCCCGAGCACCGCCCATCTGTAGAAAGGGATCCTGGAAATGACCGCATACAGTCCGTATCCGAACAGGAATCCCGCAGCAAGACTCACAATGTAGACCGCAGGAGCCGGAAGGATCCCCGGTCTTGCGATCAGGAGCGCGGCAGACGAAATCCCGAGATAATGGAACATGTACAATCCAAAGCTCCTGCTGCTCATCCACGAAGTAAACGCTGTCCGGAAGTCTCCGAACCTTGCCATACCAACCAGCATGGCAAGCGCTCCGAAGTACGCGTCCGCGGCATACAGCGCGCTTCTGTTTGCCGGTACGTCCGCATAATTCATTCCGCCGCCCAGAATAAAATAGCGCACAGAAAACGCTATGCACAGCGCAATGCCTGTCACGATCCAAATCCCGGCGTGCTGTTTGAGTCTTTCCATCACTTCGTCATGGGACAAAACATAATATCCGATGAGAAAGAAGGTACAATAGAAAGCGACCCTGTATACTGACACGATCGGGGTATTGAAAACCTGACCTGCTCCCCAGACCGGAAAGCAGAATAATACGAGCATCCAGGCAGGAGTCCGGGCGCCGAGTTCCAACAAGCGGCCCTTTTCGATCCTCCTGAGAAATACGAGTATCATGCTGTAGAACCACAGAAGGTGAACAAACCACAGAACGCCGCTTCCCGAAGCGATCATGATCAGAAAGATGACCGGCTTCGGAACACCGGCTGCAGCAAGCTCTGCAAACGCATTACTGAGCGACAAATTCACATAACCCTGCACGAACTGAAACGCAAACAATCCGATCGTCGACGGCACAAGGAGCTTCCTTGTCCTGCTCCTTATGAATTCCCTGTCTGTATGACCATCCAGATAATAGCGGGAGCTCATGCCTGCCGCAATGAACAGAACAGGCATGAACCACGGGTAGACCAGGTATTGAAAGATGTCATAATACTGGACGCTAAGGTCCGTGATCCTGCCGAACCCGCCCAATATGCCTTCCGCATTGTACATGTAGAGAACATGATAGATCACTACGATCACCACTGTAACCCATCTGACATTATCCAGGTAATATTTTCGCATATGTTTCCTACCTTCGCAATTATTCATAACATTTCTAAGGGTATTATAATTGCGGGACAGGTCTGCATCCACCAAGCAAACATGACATTTTCATATGCGTTGTGTTATATTTCGTTGCTTTTGTCAATTAACATGCACACCCCGACCGGCCGCCGGAACGCAGGCGAAAATATGAATTCTACGATCTAATATCTGCTTGACAACATTTAGCAGTTTTAAGAAGACACAGAAACAGGTATACTATTAATTACAGACACTAAATCCTATGGTTTAACCATTTCATTGCCCAATTACAGGAGGCCGGCACAACAATATGAAAAGCGCAAATACATTTATCAATGAACTTAAGAACGGTGAACTGAACGGCCGCATGGTAGAGATCTACGGCTGCCACGCTGACAAGGCACAGGATTATGCCGATCGTTTTGTGAGAGTCATCAACGGCTTTACGGAAACATTTCCCGGAAACGCGGATGCAGAGATCGGTCTTTATTCCGCTCCCGGCCGCACAGAGATCGGCGGAAACCACACAGACCACCAGTATGGCTGTGTCCTCGCCGCAAGCGTGAATCTGGACGCGATTGCAGCAGCAGCTCCCAACGGAACAGATACGATCCACTTCTATTCCGAGGGTTATGGAATGATCGAGGCAGATCTCTCCATTCTCGAGCCTGTAGAGTCCGAAAAGGAATCCACTCTGGCCCTGATCCGCGGCATGGCGGCGCTGGCTGTCAAGAAAGGTTATCCCGTAAAGGGCTTTGACGTTTACTGCACAAGCAACGTGCTGGGCGGCTCCGGACTTTCTTCTTCCGCAGCGTTCGAGACCCTTCTCGGTGTTATCATCAACGACATGTACTGCGGAGGCGTTTTCGACGCGGTCGAGATCGCCAAGATGGGACAGATCACAGAGAATCAGTATTTTGGCAAGCCCAGCGGCCTGATGGACCAGTCCGCTTCTTCCGTAGGCGGCGTCGTTGCCATCGACTTCGGCGATCCGGAAAATCCGGTTGTCGAGAAGATCGATCTCGATCTGGACAAGGAAGGCTACGCGCTCTGCATCATCGATTCCAAGAGCAGCCACGCCGACCTGACAGACGCGTACGCAGGCATTCCGAGAGAAATGAAGGCCGTTGCTGCCACATTCGGAAAGACCCATCTCCGCGGTATTACCAAGGAGCAGCTGGTTGAGCGCACCGCAGCGATCCGCGAAGTCTGCGGCGACCGCGCATTCCTTCGTTCCATGCACTTCGTACTGGACAACGAGCGCGCGCAGAATGAAGCTGCAGCCCTCAAGGCCGGTGATTTCAACAAGTTCCTGAAGATCGTCAAGGAGTCCGGCGAGTCCTCCTACATGTACCTGCAGAACATCTCTGTAGAAGGCGCTGTGGACAACCAGGCAGTAGGCGTAGCCCTCTCCCTGTGCGACGTTCTCCTGGACGGCCGCGGAGCATTCCGTGTACACGGCGGCGGTTTCGCAGGCACCGTGCAGGCATTTGTCCCGCTGGATATGCTCGACTACTTCAAGACCAATGTCGAGAGCGCGATCGCGCCCGGCTGCTGCCATGTTCTTTCCATCCGCCCTGTCGGCGGCGCAGTGGTCTGACCTTTCAGACAGTCCAAGCCGCGGGTCAATATCCCTTATAATAGCTGACACGTAAAAGAGCCCCGGAAACTGAGTTCAGTTTCCGGGGCTTTGCTGTTTGTACATTGCGATCAGATTCTCGCCACACCGCTGTCGATGGCCGCCTGTGCCGCCGCTTTCGCGACTGCGTCCTTGACGCGGGGATCAAACGCCTTGGGCAAAATATAGTCGGCGCAGAGTTCCTCGTCTGATACAAGGCCTGCCAGCGCCTTCGCGGATGCGATCTTCATCTCGTCGTTGATGTCGCTCGCCCGCACATCCAGCGCGCCGCGGAAGATGCCGGGGAAGCAGAGCACGTTGTTGACCTGGTTGGGGTAATCACTTCGTCCCGTGGAGACGACTGCAGCGCCTGCCGCCTTTGCTTCATCGGGGAAGATCTCAGGCGTAGGGTTGGCGCAGGCAAAGATTATAGGATCCTTAGCCATTGTGCGGACCATGTCCTGCGTCAGTGTACCGGGAGCGGAAACGCCAATAAAGACGTCCGCGCCTTTGATCACGTCCGCCAGTGTGCCGGATTCACGGTTAAAGTTCGTGATCTCCGCCATCTCTTTTTTGACCTCGTTGAGTCCTTCACGTCCCTTGTAGATCGCACCTTTGCGGTCTGTCATGACGACATTCTTCAGTCCCATTGCCATCAGGAGTTTAATGATCGCAATGCCTGCCGCGCCGGCTCCGGACGTGACGATCTTTACGTCCTCGATCTTCTTGCCGACCACCTTGAGCGCGTTCATAAGGCCGGCCAGCGTGATCACCGCCGTGCCGTGCTGGTCGTCGTGGAAGATCGGGATATCGCAGCACTCCTTGAGCTTTCTCTCGATCTCAAAGCATCTGGGCGCCGCTATATCTTCCAGATTGATGCCGCCAAAGGAACCTGCAAGCAGGCTGACTGTACGAACGATCTCATCCACATCGTGGGACCTGATACACAGAGGGATCGCGTCTACGTCGCCGAATGCCTTAAAGAGAACACATTTGCCTTCCATAACGGGCATACCAGCCTCAGGGCCGATATCTCCAAGTCCCAGAACTGCAGTGCCGTCTGTCACGACCGCTACCGTGTTCCATCTTCTCGTGAGGGTATAGCTCTTATCGGGGTCTTTTTGTATCTCCAGACAAGGAGCGGCCACGCCGGGTGTATACGCGATACTGAGCGCTTCCGCGCTGTCCACCGCTGCCCTCGCCGTGACCTCGATCTTTCCCTTCCATTCTGTGTGTTTCTGCAATGAGATCTGTCCGTAATCCATGAATGAGGCTCCTTTACGCTATTTACTTATTTTTTATCTGTTTCGTTCTTTTCCATCTGCCTGAGCATGCTGGCATCCCCTGCCGCCGATACCATGTCCAGGTTCGCATCCGATAGACGCTGGAACTGGAACACGTTGGACTTTTTCTCAAAGAGCTTTTTGCGCAATACGTCCTTGAAACCGGTCTCTGCGCTGAAGTCAGCCTGCGCGAGCATGTTAACATATTTGCTGTTCATGGAGTCCATCGTCTCGCCTCCCTTTCAATTATTTTATAAGTATATACGCTGCATCACGGCTGCTTCCATGAGGAAATCAAACTAAATTTGATAAATAATCCTGTTTCAATGTATAATGTACTGGAACACAAATACACCGTTCCGGTGGATTTAGCAGCATCTGTCAATCAAATGCGAAAGGAACAACGTTATGTTCGATCAGACGATGAACAGCCATACGTTTACTCTGGAAGCAGCGCCGGAGAACTTCGCCGCTGCGCAGAAGCAGGTCAGAGCTTTTCTGGAGCCCTGTTCATGCAGCATGCGCACGCTCCTGGAGCTGGATATGCTTGTCGAAGAGATCTTCATCAATATTGCCAACTACGCCTACCCCAACGGGACGGGGACCGCGGCGATCGATCTGGCTCTGAATGATAATAATGATACCCTTACGATCACTTTCCGTGACAAAGGCATCCCCTACAACCCGCTCGAGAGAACCTCTCCCGACATCACATCGCCTGCGTCGGCGCGCCAGATCGGAGGTCTTGGGATCTTTCTCGTACAGAAGTATTCCGACCAGCTCTCCTACAGCTATGAGGGCGGTGAAAATCGCCTTACGCTTCACAAAGTCCTTTCATAATATATCCTGCCGTCTCCCTCAGGGAACGGCAGGTTTTCTTTTTTTGGCAGGTTCTAAGAAAAGTCAAGAAAGTCGCCGCTCTCTTTTCCCTTTTCCATTGCCCGAAGCTTCGCAAGAAGGCGCCTGTGCCTTTCACTGACCGCCTTCGCGTTGATCCCCAGGACTTCTCCGATCTCAGGGTTCTTCATCTCCTGCACATAGATCATGGTCAGGAGCTCTCTCTCTTCCGGAGACAACTGCTCCAGAAGCCTGTACACCTCTTTGTTGACCGGGTTCTTTAAGATGTCGTACTCATCCACCGCGGAGGGCTCCGGCGCGTCATCAATATTCTCGGTCTTCCTGCGCCCGTTCTTACGGAAATAATCGATCAGGCAGTTTCTCGCGATCGTGCACAGCCATGTACGCGTAGAGGCCTTGGACGGGTCAAATCCGCTGTAATGCGCCATGGCCTTCATGAACACATCACTGACAAGATCCTCCGTATTCTCTCTGTGCATCACCTGCATGTAGATATAATTGTAAACGTAGGAATATTCCCGTTCATACACTTCCGCGAAGTCAGGTTTATCTCTTTTCGTTTCAAATACTTTCACAATCGTTCGCCTTTCTGTCATGCGCCTTATTCGGCTGCCATCACCTTCGTAAGCACTTCATCATACACCGTACCGAACGGAACGCCGTACCTTTGCGCCGCCTCCGATACCATCTCGTACTCCGGATGCACCCTCCGGTGTTCATTCTCCCCGCTGATCTTGACCGGGATCTCTCCGTACTGCGTCTTCACACTGACCGATTTCCTCGCCAAAACACTGCGCTCCATCTGCTGTCTGCGGATCCCGATGGTTGTCGTCTCTTTAAAGATCACATTTTCAAGCTGCTCGCGGTGCGCTTCGTCGCAGATCACGGTCAGTTCCCATCCGGGCCTGTTCTTCTTCATGAAGACCGGCGCATAATGCGCTTCCCGCGCTCCCTCGTCGTACAGCCGGCCCAGGGCATATCCGAGCTGTTCACCTGTGCAGTCATCCATATCGCACTCCAGCTTCCAGATCCGGTCAGCCAGGACATCCTGCTGTTTCTGCCCGCAGGGTTCCAGGATCATAGCCCTCAGGATGCTCGGGATCTCATACTCCCGTTTTCCTGCGCCGAGGCCCGTCTTAACGATCACGAACTTCTCCGGAAGCTCCTGCTGCGTCATCACAGCTGCCGCGATCGCAGCGCCTGTAGGCGTGACCAGTTCCCCTTTGCGCGCTGTAAACTGCAGCGGAAGCGCATGGGCTCTCGCGATCCTCTCCACCGCCGGCACCGGAACCTGCAGGATCCCGTGCTGGCAGCGGACTGTCCCGCTTCCCTCTGTGATCCCTGTCACAGCCACCTTTGTAATATCCAGATCATCCAGGCAGACTGCCGCGGCCACAATATCCACGATCGAGTCGATCGCCCCCACTTCATGGAAATGAACCTCATCCACCGGCACGCCGTGTGCCTCCGACTCGGCCTGCGCCAGGATTTCGAAAATGCGCAGCGCGAGTGCTCTGGCGCCGTCTGTCATGGTAAGATGCCCGATGATCTCCCGGATCTCCTTCATCCCGGTGTGGTGATGATGGTGATGATCGTGGTCATGGTCATGATCGTGGTCATGATCGTGATGATGGTCATGGTCATGATCGTGGTCATGATCGTGATGATGGTCATGGTCGTGGTCGTGATCGTGGTCATGATCGTGCTCATGCAGGTGCCCGTACAGATACTCCATGTCGTGATCATGTCCGTCGTGCTCTTCGTCCAGTACGACATCGAAGTCACAGCAGTCTATGCCTGCCTTTTTCACCCTGCTGATCCTGACATCAAACCCGTTTCCGGGGATTCCCTCCAGCACGCGCAGGAGCTTGTCCTTGTCCGCGCCAAGGTCCAGAAGCGCCGCGACGGTCATATCACCGCTGATGCCTGTCCCGCATTCCAGGTACAGGATTCTATCGTTATTATTCATTCTTACCTCCACAGGCAAGGCGGTTGATCTGCGTTGCCATGTAACCGGCTCCATAGCCGTTATTGATATTGACGACCGCGATGCCGTTCGCGCAGGAATTGATCATAGTAAGGAGCGCTGAAAGCCCTCCGAAATTTGCACCGTAGCCCACCGATGTGGGAACCGCGATCACGGGATTGCTTACCAGGCCGCCCACAACACTTGCAAGCGCGCCTTCCATTCCTGCCACCGCCACTATACAGTTTGCGTCCTGCAGCTTCCGTGTCTGTGACAAGAGTCTGTGGATCCCGCTGACGCCCACATCATAGATCCGCTCTACTTTCGCGCCAAAGTACTCCGCCGTCTGCGCCGCTTCTTCCGCCACAGGGATATCCGCAGTACCTCCGGTAACAACCGCGACCAGGCCTTCCTTTTTGTGCGGTTCTCTCTCCAGCTTGAGTATGCCGGATACGGGGTCGTACTTGATATCGGGAATGACTTTCCGGACCATCTCATACTGCTCTTTGCTGGCTCTTGTGCCAAAAGCCTGCCCATCTGCTTCCACCATTCTCGTATAGATCGAGATCAGGAACTCATCCGGCTTTCCCTTGCAGAAGATCACTTCCGGAAAGCCCGATCGCATCTTTCTGTGCATATCCAGTTTCGCGAAGCCCAGATCCTCATAGGGCTGCCTGCGGAAGTGCCCCTCCGCTTCCTCGACACTCATGCCGCCGTTCTTTACAAGCTCTAATATCTCTCGTGTCTCCATGCAACACCTCCGGGAGGTTCAATACTTTGCCATCAAAGCGATCACAGGAAAGGGATCATCTCTTTGACAGAATCGAAGATCAGGTGGGGCTTCACGTCCGAAGACGGAAGGTCCTCCAGCTGCGCCTCCCCGCTCAGTACAAATATACCATATAAGCCGTTGTTTACGCCGGATTTGACGTCCGTATACAGGCGGTCGCCCACGACGCAGGACTCTTCTCTGCGTCCGCCCAGCTTCTCCAGGGCGTAGTCGATGATCTCTGCCTCCGGCTTTCCGACCACCTTATCCGGTCTTCTACCGGTGGACGCCGCCACATAAGCGGTCAGAGATCCTATGTCCGGTATAAATCCGGTCTTTGTAGGACAATTATAGTCGGGATGGGTCGCCACATAGGGCAGTCCTTCCCGCACCAGGTCGCAGAGCCTGCATAGATCCCTGTAGTGGAAGCTGGTGCAGAAACTGGTCACGACCACGTCGGGATGTTCCTCGTCGATCAGGACGCCTCTCTTCTCGAACTCCATCTTGACCATGGGATTTCCGAACAGATAGATCTTCCTGCCGGGATACTGTCTCTTCAGATATTCCACGGTGGCATGTCCGGACGTGATCAGCTGCTTTTCCGGATCGATCACAAGTCCCATGTTCAGGAGCTTCTCGACATAAATGCCGGAGCTCTTGGATGAATTATTGGTCATAAAGCAGTATTTTCTGCCGGTCGCCGTGAGTGCGGCCAGAAAGTCCTTGGCCCCATCGATCCAGGTCGAATCCAGATAGACCGTCCCGTCCATATCAAGACAGAAGTTTCTGATCTTCGGTATGATATTGTCCGGATCACGGTTTACCGGGTACCGCTCTCTCATGTCTTCTGTCTGCCTGTCCACGGTCTTTCCATCCATGCTTTCTTCTGCAATATCGTTACACACTGTTTATTATACTGTATCTGTTCACAAATAAACAAATTCTGCGGCTCCTAAACCATGAATATTTCATGTTCCAGGTCCAGTATGACCTCTTCGGCACACAAGTCCGCCCATTCCGGTCTCCCCGCCCTCACTTCGATCCGTCTGTCCTCAAAGGGCTGTATAAGGGAGAGGCTGTGCGCGTGCAGTCCCATCGGTTCATCTGCGCTGTCCGGCCCATACAGCGGGTCCCCGACCAGCGGATGCCCGATCTTCGCCATATGGACACGGATCTGGTGGGTCCTTCCGTGCTCGATCCGGCACACGAGGAGCGTTCGCGGTTCGCCTTCCGCGGTAATTATCTCCGCTGCGGCTTTGTAGAAAGTCTTCGCCGGTTTCCCATCCGGCGCGCAGACCATTTTGTGGGAACCGGGCTCTTCTCTCCGGAGCGGTTCATCCACCACGCCGCTGCTCTCAGCAAAGTGTCCGTGCGCAAGCGCCAGATAGACTTTCCTGAGCCGTCCGTCCTCCCGCTGCCGCTGGATCATGGCCGCTGCTTCCGTGCTCCGCGCGAACGTCACGATCCCGGAAGTCTCGCGGTCCAGTCTCCCTGTCACGCGCATATCCATTGCCGTGCCTGTTCCGCCCAAATGCGCCGCTGCCTGATTGGCCAGCGTATCGCTGTAATGGCCGGGAGACGGATGGCAGACCAGGCCTGCAGGCTTATTGACGATCAGAAGGTCCCTGTCCTCATATAGGATCTGCAGTGGATATTCCGCCAGCTCCGGAGCCGGTGCTTCCCAGATCCTGGCAGTCTTTCCGCCCTCTGTGTCCCTTCTCAGTACCTGTTCTGTAAGCCCCACCGTCAGCTGCTCGCCTTCGGAAAGGATATGGTTGACGTATACTTTCCGCCCGTCTATGCGGATCCCTTCCTCCTGAAACTTGAGCCGGCTGATCTGGTGTCCTGAAAAAGACAGCCTTTCACGCAGAAAAGCCCGGATATTCATCCCGGCTTCCTGCGGGCCGATGGTAAACGTCAGCCGCCGTTTCATAAAAGCACCTTCAGGCAGTGATACAGCAGTTCCGCCGTCATGCCCCAGATCACGCCGCCCTCCGTCTCGTAAAAGTAGAAGGTGCGCGGGATCTTCCGCCACGGGTAGTCTCTTCCGCCGGGGATGCAGTCGTAGGGAAAGTCCTCTGCCGTCTCCACAGCCATGGCTCCTTCGCTCAGTCTGGGCGCATGCTGCGCGAACCAGCTTAGCGGTACCTTAAAGACATGGTCTACCTCTTCTGCAGAATAACTGCCCGTATATCCGTGCAGCACACCCAGAAATGAATCGATCTGTGCACCGCCGGGCCCGGACATCCTGTGCATAGGCGCCAGCACCTCAATACTGTCCTCCGGGATCAGCAATTCCTCTGCGGTCTCTCTGGCAGCTGCCTGAGACGGTGTTTCCGTCTCCTCGACCATGCCGCCCGGAAAGCAGATCTCGCCTCCCTGGCGGATATCCGCCTGCCGCACTTCAAAGAGAATACTCAGCTCTCCGTCCTCCTCGATCAGAGGGATCAGCACGGCATTTCTGCGCCTGACAGGACGGATCTCTTCAGTTTTCCTTCCCGTTATCCTCGAACGGATCGCTTCCAGGCTCGTCATCTGTCTTTTCTCCACTCAGCGCCTCCTCTTTGCGGGCCGCCCATTTCCTGATAAACGGGGGGATCCACCCCTCTATGTTCTCCAGCTGCTCATAGAAAGTTTTCTCGCCGCTCTTAAAAAGCTGCGTCAGGACTTCTGAAACTTCCTTCTGCTGGTCTTTTGGCAGATTTATGGCAGCCTGGAACGCCTCCGCGAGGTCGCTCAGAGTGGCAGTTCTTACGTCCTTCATGGTATCCGCGCCGGTCGCCTCAAGTATATTGAAAATCTGGTCCACGAAGATCTTTCTCGATTCGTCATCCACATTGACAAGCCAGTCGCTCAGGGTCTTCTCCAGCATCCAGCTCTCCTTGGACTGCTCTGTCTTAACAAAACGATTTCCCTTGATCTGCCAGGTAAGCGCGTCATGCTGCCTGATGCGTGTCGCGCTGCTCATTACAACACGCGGAGTGATTTCTGAGCTGAGAAGCCATCCGATCACAGAGTCTCTGGGGACAATGCTGATCGTCTTT
Organism: uncultured Lachnospiraceae bacterium; assembly: GCA_902801415.1. Lineage (GTDB taxonomy): Bacteria > Bacillota > Clostridia > Lachnospirales > Lachnospiraceae > CAG-791. Next base: position 43,097 of record CADCIK010000002.1, on the reverse strand, counting down.
TTCAGAATATTACGGTATTCACTTGTCCCGGTCACTTCCGGCCTGAAGCCCGGTCCGTCATTGGTATATACCTCCATGATCTGCCTGTTCACTGCATCACCTGAAAAAGCCGACGCATAGACAGCGAAGTTGCCGCCTTTGGAGTGGCCGCCAACTCTGAGCCACAGATTCGTGTCGGAGAAGTTGGCCTTCATATATTCCACAGCCAGCCTCTGTCCCTCCGTCTGAGACATAAAACTGAGGTTAAAGTCCTCTTTCCAGCCGACCAGGGTCTCATCTGTACCGCGGAAAGCAACATACACCGACCCGTCATCCAGTTCGAAACGGACCGCGGACATCTGGGCCTGCGTGTCTTTATTGATATGGTTGACATACCCCGAGAGCTTCATATTGCCAAAGCGCCTGCTCTCCGCCAGAGGTTCCAGCAAGAAAGGGGCAAGCTTGACAAAGCTCTTCCTCTGCATGATCTCCTCTTTGGTATGCATCAGCCAGTATTGGTTATAAACTTCCCTGATCGGTATTTTGTCATCGCCTGATTCCGGTACGATTCCGTCAAAGTCCACATAGGAGGCCTGGGCCAGGATCAGATTATCCACCTCATTGAAAGGGTCCGTCGAAAACGGAATATCCCCCCTCCAATACAGGTAATCCTGCATATTATTATCTTCTGTCATGGCTCGTTCCTTTCCGCATGGTTACTTATTTGATCACGCGCACTCTCCATACACCCTCGATCCTGGAGATCTGATCCACCAGCTCTTTCGTGGCGGGCGCGTCGAGATCCATCATTGTGTATTCCACTTCACCTCTGGATTTACTGGTCATTTCCGCGATGTTCACTTCACTTCCGCCGATCAGGGTCGTCAGACGGTTGATCATATTGACCTTATTCTCATGGAAGATCGCGATACGGCTCTCCGATCTGCAGACACCCATGCTGCAGGCGGGATAGTTGACGCTGTTCTTGATATTTCCGTTTTCCAGATAATCCATCAGTTCATCTACTGCCATCTCCGCGCAGTTGTCCTCGGACTCCTCTGTGGAAGCGCCCAGGTGGGGCGTCGTGATGCAGCCTCTTCTTCCTGCCACCGTAGTGTTGGGGAAATCGGATACATAGCGGCGGACTTTGCCCGCGTCGATCGCCTTGATGACGGCCTCCTCATCTACCAGCGCGTCTCTGGCCATGTTGATGAGGATCACGCCCTTCTTCATCTTCTTTACGGCTTCTTTGCTGATCATGCCCTTTGTGGCGGGCGTTGCAGGTACATGGATCGTAATGAAATCGCAGCGCTCATAGATCTCATTGAGGTCAAAAACGTGCGTGATCTTGCGGTTGAGATGCCACGCCGCGTCCACCGACACATAGGGATCGTAGCCAAAAACTTCCATGCCCAGTTCAACTGCCATATTCGCAACGCGTACACCGATCGCGCCGAGACCGATGATTCCCAGTCTCTTGCCCGCAAGCTCCGTGCCCGCGTATTTCTTCTTTTCTTTCTCTGCTGTCTTAGCAATATCCTTGTTGTTCCAGTTGGCGCGCACCCAGTCGACGCCTTCCACGATGTCTCTCGAAGCGAGGAGCATGCCGGCCAGCACCATCTCCTTTACGCCGTTGGCGTTTGCGCCGGGCGTATTGAAGACAACGATACCCTGTTTCGCGCAGCGGTCCAGCGGGATGTTGTTGACACCGGCGCCGGCTCTCGCGATCGCAAGGAGCTCCGGTGAGAACTCCATATCGTGCATGGACGCGCTTCTGACAAGGAGGCCCTGTGCCTGCGCGGGATCATCGCTTCTTTCGTAATCAGGTGTGAATTTCTCCAGTCCCTTTTCCGATATATTATTGAGACAAGCATATTTAAACATCTTTTCTGCCCTTTCTGTATTTATTTCGCAGTTGCCGATATTGTGTTATTCTACACCGATTTTTCGTACTGCACAACATCTCTGTTTTGCCACGCTGCCATAACAGAGTGCAGAATTCACAATTTTTTCGAAATATCTGACAAATTGGGCGCTATAATGGATTTACAAATCGGGAGCCGTATATCACAATAGATGCTGTATTTTGGCACGGTACAGCATTTTAAGGCTGACCGTTTGCAAATTCAGATTATGGAGGTATTAACATGGCTGATATGAACAAAGAATACAGACTCGAAAGGATGAACAACTACGCAGGGACCATGGTCACTGAAAGGACCTACAACCTGACGATCGGACTGACTCTCCTGTGGGGCGTCCTCATCAACGTCGTGATGGCCACTTTCTTCACGTATCAGATCCTGAGCATGAACTATCTGCTGGTCGTCGTGCTCTACTTTGCAGGCACACTCGGCTGCTCGATCCTGGTACATAAATCCAGCAGTCCTGCCATGAGCTTTGCGGGCTTCACAGGCATGGCGATCTCGATGGGACTTCTGCTCACCTTTTATGTGACCGCTTTCACGGGACACTCCGTGGCCTACGCGTTCATCGCGACCGCGCTGATCACCGTGATCATGGTGCTCCTGTCCATGCTCTATCCCGAATTTTTCCGGAATCTGGGCAGGACGCTTTTCGTATCCCTGATCGGATGCATCCTGATCGAGCTGATCGGATCTCTGGTACTGGGACTTCCCATGACCATCATCGACTACGCTGTAGCGCTGATCTTCTGCGGTTACATCGGACTGGACTGGCACAGGGCACAGCAGTTCCCCAAGACGATGGATAACGCGGTCGACTCCGCAGCGGACATCTATCTGGACGTGGTCAACCTGTTCGTCAGGATCCTGTCTATCACCGGAAAGCGCCGCAACTGAGCCGCTCTTTACAGAAACCGCATACACAACAGCAAGGGCTGCCACATTTCCGATGTGGCAGCCCTTTTTTCATTCTTTCTTCAGCGGATCACAGGCATCCGAATTCGATCATCGCCTTTCTCAGCACTTCCTTGTGCTCCGGCTCCATCTCTGTCAGCGGAAGTCTCGGATTTCCGACTTCAAATCCCTGCATGCGAAGCGCAGCCTTGACGGGGATCGGGTTGACTTCACAGAACAGCGCGTTGACCAGGTCCAGCGCCTTGTGCTGCAGCTGTCTTGCCTTGTCATAGCGGTTCATCATGCAGTACTCCACCATGTTGTGGGTCTCTCTGGGCGCCACATTGGAGAGCACGGAGATGACGCCTATGCCGCCGAGCGCGCAGATCGGAACGATCTGGTCGTCGTTGCCCGAGTAAATGTCCAGTTTGCCCTCACAAATCGCCGCAAGCTTTCCAACCTGGCCGATATTGCCGGACGCCTCCTTGATACCGACGATGTTCTCCACTTCGTTCGCAAGACGGAGGGCCGTCTCGGGAAGGATGTTGGAACCCGTTCTGGAGGGAACATTGTACAGGATACAGGGGATGTCCACCGCGCCGGCGATCGCTGCGAAGTGCCTCACCAGGCCGTTCTGCGTCGCCTTGTTGTAGTAAGGCGCGACCAGAAGGCAGCCGTCCGCTCCCAGCTTCTGTGCCTCTTTGGACATCATGACCGCGTGCGCCGTGTTATTGGAACCGGTTCCCGCGATGACGGGGATCCTGCCCGCGGTCTTGTCGACCGTATAGCGGATCGCTTCAAGGTGCTCATCATCCTCCAGCGTAGGCGCCTCACCGGTTGTTCCGCAGATGATGATCGCGTCCGTATGTCCCGCGATCTGGTCCTCGATCAACTGTCCAAGGACTTCATAATCGATCTCACCGTTGTCTTTCATGGGCGTGACCATTGCAACGCCCGCTCCTTTGAAAATAGCCATAGCGATTATTTCTCCTTTTAAATGGTTTCCCGGGATCACATGCCGTGTCCCAATGCTACTAAATAGATCAGATAATAGATTCCCGAGACAAAGTGCAGCGCGAGGACGATGGTCGCAAGGACGAAGCCGACGCCCCTCTTATTGCCTGTCATCTGTTCGCTGAAGTAGAACTTCAGGTAATTTCTCACAGCCGTATACCATACCAGGTAAGCTGCCAGCATATATCCCCAGGAGAAGTTTCCATGATAGATCCTTTCTCCTTTTTCCGCAAGCAGAAGTCTCCACACAAGGCCCCACAGAAGCATGAGCCAGCCGAGGACGTCCTCCCAGTTAACGCTCTTTTTGATCAGCGAGATGATCAGCATGAGCAGAGGAAATGCCAGAAGCAGCAGCATGGAGATCGGAATGGAGCTGGTTCTTGCTCCCGCTACGACAAAGGGGGCGATGGTAATGCCGCCGGAATTCCCGTTGCCGCTGTAGAAGGAGATCACAAACTGCATGATCATCACGACAAAGGAGGGGAGACATACGATGAATAACTGGAGTGCGGTCCCGAAACTCTTTCCCTTGTACATGATCAGCCAGATCACCATCAGTGTGAAGATAGCCGGGTAAAAGACCTGTACAAAGCTGGGCTTGGCGAGGCAGGACAGCACCAGCAGAAAGCCGGTCAGCACGCCTCTCCCGACCGGGATCCCGTTTTCAAACTCTTCCTTCCGCGCCTTCATGATCATAGATCCTACGAGTACGAAGACCAGCAGCGCGATCGGCCTCACCGCGATCGTCGTGGGGTTGTGCCATATATTGGGCGTTCCCTGGCCCAGATAGGGTTCCTTATTAAAGAAGGGCACATAGATCGCGCCTGCCAGATGCAGCACCAGATCCAGCGCGGCTGCTTCATAGGATTCCAGCCCCGGCACTTCTCTTCGGATGATAAAGTAAGCGGCTATATAAGTGAGGGCGATCAGAAGTCCCGATACCAGGCCTGCCGCGATCTGCACATTGCAGTGCAGGATCCAGACCGTAAAATATGTCATCAGGTGCCAGAGCGGTTCCGGGTGCGCTTTAAACATCCCGACAGGATCGCCCGGCGTAAGACTCATCGCGATCTCTTCATGGGGACCGAAGTCGATCCCGACCAGTGCTGTAAGAAATCCGCAGGTAAAAAGAATGGCGAGACTGGCTGCGATCACGGCCAGGCCGATTCCTCTTCCGCTTCTGTTTTCTGTATTATCCATACCTTCCTCCCGATCTGCTTTGCAAGGACCTTGCAATTCTGGTCTTATTATAACTCTTTTCCCTCGTTTAGTCAGATATTCCCTAATAATCTTAATCCTTTTGCGGCTTGTTTGCCAGACGCCGATGCTGTTGTATAATGAGGACATATTCACCAACAAAGCGGAGGTCACTCACGAATGCTTTCATCTACAACACCCGATCATAACGGCCGCAGAGGAATAAGTCGCATACATCCAGCGGCGGTCCTTTTCTGGCTTTTGATCATATTCGCCCCCTTCATCTGCGCGGCGCTCCTGCAGTTTTTTACCGGTTCATCCGTGCGGCAGCTGGATGCCTGGAATACGACCTGGAACGACGAGGTCGGCTACAACCGCGTCGTGGTCCTATTGAGGAATGAGTTTACGCCCCGCGGAATGGCCGGCTACAACGAGGCTGCTCCGGCGCACCTCCCCTATGGGCCTTACAACATCTTCACCTATCTGCCCTATTTTGTCATATCCTTCGCGACAGGCATCACAACCCACAACTTCATTTACTACAGCAATGTGATCCTGGCCGTATTGGCCTGCCTTCTTTTTGTCATTTTGGTGCGGCCGGGCGTCCGGGAAGGCTTCTACGCCGCTGTCTTTCTGGCGATGTATCTGGTGGCCGGCCGCTATATCTGGTCCGGCATGAGCGAAGGGAGCTACAGCTTCTTCCTGATCCTGTTCACAGCGCTGGCCCTGTGGCTGATGAAAAACCCGCAGGCTTCTTCCCGCGGACAGGGAGCAGCTCTGTTCGCCATGATCCTGTCTGTGTTCTTCTGGAATACAATGCGGCCTTACTATTTCCCGCTGCTCCTGGTCCCGCTCTATCTGCTCCTGCGCAAAAAGAGCAGGCTTTCCGTTCCCGCGAAGATCCTCTTTGTGATCCTCATCGGGCTCTCGGCAGCCGGCTCTCTGGGACTCTACTTCTTTTTTACCAATTACAACGTCGCGCATTATTTTACGCAGAACTCGCCGGCGCAGACGCTCCGCGCTCTCATCGGAGGTCCCGTGACTGCGCTCATCAGGCAGATCCTCTCTACCAATCTGCAGGCGCTCAGGGAGGTTCTCGGCTATCTGCGCGCAGGCCGCTGGGCAGGCGGGATCACGATCCTGTACCTGTTCCAGTCCTTACTGCTGCTGTTCCTTCTGATCCGCAGTCTTTTGGCCCGGGAGAAGGCGCGCGACGGGCGCTGCGCCGTCATATTCCTGATGCTTCTCGCAGGCGCCGCCGTTTATGAGGCCAATGTAGTCCTCTACAGTCCCGTGCAGCTTCACCGCATGATGCTCGCCATCACCCTGTCCTACGGCCTTCTGCTGGCTGTCCTGGGCGGATGGGAGCGCCTGGTCTCACAGATCGCGCTGATCGTATTAATGGCATTTTTGTTCGTGCAGGCGCCCGGAAACTTCGCGTTTCCGCAGATCAATGAAGATACACTGTCCGCTTCTCAGGAAGCGGATCTTAAGCTGACCTTCCGGGGCATCCTTCCGCTCGCGGACGATCCCTGGGACAACACCATTGCCAAGCTTGTCGAGGAGTCGGACATGCAGTGGGAATTTATGCTTCCTTCCTATGCCTCACTCAACGTCTGCCAGGCCGCTTACATGCAGGAGCACCTGACTGACGGAACGCTGAAGAGCAAGTTTGTGCTGCTGCCCGCCTCCTCGGATCTGTGTGATGTGTGCGCCGGGCATGGCTGGCCCGTTGTATGGGAGGGATATGGCAGGCTCATGTACCAGCTTCGGGACTGAGCGCTTCTTCCGCACACAGGCTTGCGCACAGGTCCGCTCCGTTCCTTACTCCATAGCCATTCTATAGTAGTAATAGGCGCCGACCTGGTTCGCTTCGCTCCCAAACCTGCATTTTACGACCTCTGTCCTGGGCAGCGCAGGGTCAAAATAATGACCGGGATTACTGTACAGCTCATCCAGGCACTCGCAGATCGTCTCTGTGAGAACCGGCTGCCGGCTGATGCCTCCTCCGATCGCGACTTTCTCCAGATCCAGAAGGATGGTCAGATTGGCGATGTGCATGGCGACCTGCCTGCAGAATCTCTTCAGGACATTCAGCGACGCGGGGTCTCCCGCGTTCACTTTGTCAAAAAACTGCCTGCCGTTCATGAGCGGATCTGTGCTGAACCCGGTCATGCGGCGGTTGAGATCCATCAGCCCTGTCGTACTGCATATCATGCCGGCTGTCGTTCCCGGATCGTCCCAGTCCGCATTGCTAAGACGCAGGAAGCTGTACTCTCCCGCTGTGAAGTGCATGCCGTTCAGGATCTCTCCGTTGATAATAAGGCCTCCGCCTACCCCCGTACCGATAATATACACGCTTGCATTGCGGCACCCCTTGAGGGCGCCGCTTTTCAGCTCCGCGAGCGCGGCGCATTTTCCGTCATTGGCAATGTGCACCGGGCATCCGGCCCTCTTCGACAGGGGTTCCGCGACTTTCTGTCCCTTGTTGTAATGCAGCGCGCCGCCGCCCAGGCAGACGCCGTTCACACTGTCGATGAAGCCCGGAAGACTCATAGCGATCCCCTCCACCTCATCTTTGTGAGGGGCGTAGAGCGCATACAGCGTTTCGATGAAGTCCTCCTGATCCGTCATGGGCGTCGGCACGCTCCCGCCATCTCTTCCGACGAGTGTCTCATCCATAACGCTGTATTTGATCTCTGTTCCGCCTACGTCAAATACCATCAGTTTCATAGTGGTCCCCCTTATGCCTGTTCTTTCATGACCGCTTATTACAACAGCGCTGTTCTCACATATCCTCATTCTCAGTCTGATACAGGCGCGCAAACGCAGGCGTATCCAGAAGGAACCTGCAGATATTGTAAGCGGCTCTCTGCAGCTCTCCGCGGGTGATCCTTCCTTCGCCAAGGCCCTGCAGCGTATCATCGTTATTGGAGTTTGACGCCGCGTCGTCCACGACCATGTACAGATCGTTCTGGGCTCGGATCATGCTCGCAGTCTGCTGCCGGCTCTCCGGCCCGTTTTCCTCGCTTCCCGATGCGCCCCAGTCCGTCATAACAATCCCTCCGAATCCGAACTGCCCGCGCAGGATCGTGGTCAGCAGATCATACTGGGACGCCGTCCACGCACCGTTGACCGATCCGTAAGTCGTCATGACCGAGGTCGCTGCGCCTTCCCGCACCGCCATTTCAAAGCCCCGCAGATAGATCTCCCGGAGCGCTCTCTCGGAGATGACAGAGTCTGTTTTCATGCGCCTGTACTCCTGGTTATTGGCGCAGTAGTGCTTAACGGTGCCGACTACGCCGCTTTCGCGAAGGCCGCGCAGCTGAACGGCTGCCATTTTTCCTGTCAGGAAGGGATCCTCTGAAAAGTACTCGAAGTTTCTTCCGTTCAGGGGATGCCTGTGAATATTCATGCCGGGACCGAGAAGGGTGTCGATCTCATTCATGCGCACTTCCGCACCCAGCCAGTCAAAGAGCTCCTTGACCAGGACCAGATTGAAAGTGCAGGCAAGACAGGTCCCGGAGGGAATGGAGAACGCGATCGCTCCCGTGTCCATGCGGATCCCGCTGGGGCCGTCCGAACAGCACGCGGCCGGAAGCCCGAACCGTACCAGACTTTCCGTAAGACCGCCGAATGCGGACGCCGTCCCGGGCGTCACCTTGGGTGAACACATGCCCTCCCCGCGGGTAAGGCACGCCAGGTCCTCGTCGGAAAGCTGGGCAAGAAACGCCTCCATGGTCACTTTTCCCTCAGCCACATCTTTGAGACGGTATCCCCGGTCACCTGTATAGGGATATTCGGGAGGCAGTCTCTTTGCCCGTCTCGCCAGCGGATCTTCCGTCCGCAGCGGCGCCGGCTCATATATAACTGTGTAAGAGGCGCTCTCTGTCCCCGCATCAGTGCCGGCTGCCTGTGCGGTGTTTTGGCACAGCTGCGGCTTCATGCGGTCAAAAGCGCGGATCGGCGCCATCGCTTCCTCCAGCTGCTCGATCACCGCCGTTCCGCTCAGCTGCAGGCTTCCGCAAGGCTTCGTGTCACGCACGCTGCATCCCATGTGGAAGTTGTATGTGCCTTCCTCCAGGACCCAGGCGGACTTGTGACCGGTCACCCCACTGTCGTCATAGCTGGCGATCGCGCGGATCGGCACCTTGAAGCGCACTTCCTGGAAGTGTCCGGGATCCAGTGTGATAGTCTTGCGGAATGCGCACAGCACTCTCGCAGGCTTTCCCAGCTTTCCCTGAGGCGCTTCGCAGTAGATCTGCACGACTTCCTTGCCCGGCACTGTGCCAGTGTTGATCACGCGCGCGCGGAAGTTGATCGTGTCGTCGCCGATGCTCTCCATTCCCTGTCCGCGGATCTCAAAGGTCGTATAAGAGAGGCCGTATCCGAAGGGATACAGGACCTTTTCCTTTGCAAAGGTTTCAAAATACCGATAGCCGACATAGATATCCTCCGCGTAATAGTTCCTGTCCGGATCCGCGAAGTCAGCGTCAGAGGGGTAATCGGTGATATCCCGTGCGATGGTATCGGCCAGCTTTCCGGACGGGGAGATCTCTCCCGTCAGAAGGTCCAGGATCCCGTTTCCGCCTTCCTGTCCGCCCTGCCATACATAGAGCACTGCAGCCGGCGAAAAGCGCTGCACCCAGTTCATATCCATGATATTGCCCACATTCAGGATCACGATAGTCCTCTCGAAAGCCGCGCAGACTCTCTCCAGCATCGTCTCCTCCTGCCCGGTCAGATACCAGCTTCCAGGCGAAGGGCTGTTGTCCTTGTCCTCGCCGGCGGTCCTTCCTATGATCACGATCGCGGCGTCCGCTTCCCGCGCGGCTTCCCTGACCAGCTCCTCTTCCGGTACCATCTCCTCCTGGAACCAGGGCTCTGTCGCCCAGCCGCGCCCGGGATCAAAGGGGTGAGATGGCAGCCAATCTTCATAGGCTTTTTCCACGGAAGCCGCCAGCACATAGGCGTCCCTCTGCAGAATGGCTTCCCGCACGCCGGTCACATAATCGGTATTGACCATGCCTCCCGAGCCGGTCCCGCTTTTGTAATAGTGGAACTGGCTGCGCCCGAACAGGGCGACCCTGCTTCCCGGCGCCAGAGGCAGCGCACCGTTTCTGTTTTCCAGAAGAACGGCGCCTTCCGCCTGTGCTTTGCGGGCATATCCGGCATAGACTTCCCGGTTAAAAACCATATTTTTCATCGATTACCCCTTTCCCGGGTCTTCATTCCCCGATCATTGACAGCGAGATCCTCTTCTTGCCCGCGTCCACGCCGAGCACCGTTACATCCACCACGTCTCCCACGCGGACCACTTCAAGCGGATGTTTGATAAATCTGCGGCTCATTTTGGAGATATGGACCAGTCCGTCCTGGTGGACGCCGATATCTACAAAGGCGCCAAAATCCACAATATTGCGCACTGTGCCCTTGAGTGTGAGCCCCGGCTTGAGATCCTCTATAGACAGCACGTCGCTTCTGAGGACCGGCGCCGGCATTTCTTCTCTGGGGTCCCTGGCGGGCTTTTCCAGTTCGCTCAGGATGTCGCGCAGTGTGGGCTCGCCGATCCCGAGTTCTTTCGCCTTCGCCGCCGGATCCGCAGTCATTCTGACCGCCGCCTTAAAGGACTCCCTGTCCATAGACAGACCCAGTCCGGCCAGCAGTTCTTTGACCGCGCTGTAGCTCTCCGGGTGGACGGACGTCTCGTCGAGCGGCTGGTCGCCTCCGCGGATCCGCAGGAATCCCGCGCACTGCTGGAACGCTTTCGGTCCCAGGCCCGTCACTTTAAGGAGTTCTTTCCTGTTGCGGAAGGCGCCGTTTTCCTCCCTGTAAGAGACAATATTCTTGGCCACGTTTTTGCTGATGCCGGAGATATAGGACAGGAGCGAGAAGGACGCCGTGTTCAGGTCCACGCCGACGCGGTTGACGCATTTCTCGACGACGCCTGTCAGGGCGCCGTCCAGCTTCTTCTGGTTCATATCGTGCTGGTACTGACCGACGCCGATAGCCTTGGGATCGATCTTGACGAGCTCCGCGAGCGGATCCTGCAGCCTTCTGGCGATCGACGCCGCGCTCCTTTGCCCGACGTCAAAGGAGGGGAACTCCTCCGTTGCCAGCTTGCTGGCGCTGTAGACGGAGGCACCGGCCTCGTTGACGATCACGTACTGGACCGGTCTGCCCGCTTCCCTTATAAACTCCGTGATCACCTGCTCGGATTCTCTCGACGCTGTGCCGTTTCCGACGCTGATCACAGAGACATTGTATTTGTCCACAAGATCCCGCAGCACCCGTTTCGCTTCGCGGACTTTGTTCTGAGGCGCTGTGGGGAAGATCACAGTCGTATCCAGGATCCTTCCTGTAGGATCCGCGACAGCCAGCTTGCAGCCCGTGCGGAAGGCGGGATCCCAGCCCAGCACGACTTTGCCGGCGATCGGCTGCTGCATCAGAAGCTGCTCCAGGTTGGAGGCAAACACGCGGATCGCTCCGTCCTCCGCTTCCTCCGTCATCTGGTTTCTGAGCTCTCTCTCGATCGCAGGGGCGATCAGACGGTTATAGCTGTCCTTTACGGCCGCCTTGATATAGGTAAAGGTATCCGGGTCGGGGTTCTTCTCGCCGTGTGTCACCTGCTTTTCCAGATAGGTGAGGATCTCCTCCTCCGGCGCCTGTATTTTGACAGTGAGATAATTCTCCTTCTCGCCGCGGTTTACGGCAAGCACGCGGTGGCCCGGTATTCTGCGGAGCGCCTCCTCGTATTCAAAGTACATCTCATAGACATCCCGTCTCTCCTTTTTGCCCGCGGGCTTTCCGCTCTCCTTCTTTCCGTCTTCGTCGTCCTTCTTCTTCTGCGCCTTCTCGGACGTCACGATCGTGCCGCTTTTCCATGTCTTCTCGCGGATATAAGCGCGGAAGCGCGCCTCATCGGAAATCTGCTCGGCAACGATATCCATCGCGCCGGCCGCGGCAGCTTCTGCGTCCGGCACTTCCTTGTCCGGATCTACGTACTTCTCCGCTTCCTTCAGCACATTGCTGCCTTTCTTCATGGCCAGAATATAGTCCGCCAGGCCCTGCAGGCCCCTCTCCTTCGCAATGCCGGCGCGGGTCCTTCTCTTGGGACGGTAGGGAAGGTAGAGATCCTCCACTTCCACAAGGGTCTGCGCCTCTTCGATGCGCTTTCTGAGCTCAGCTGTGAGCTTTCCCTGCTCATCGATGCTCTCCATGACCTTTTCCTTCCGCTCCTGCAGAGAGCGCAGATAGGCCAGAGATTCGCCGAGGTCGCGCAGCTGTTCGTCCGTCAGCGTTCCGGTCGCTTCTTTTCTGTATCTGGCGATGAAGGGGATCGTATTGCCCTCGTCGATCAGCTTTACAGCCGCCTCCACCTGCCATGTCTTTACGCCCAGGTCCCGGGCGATCTTTTCATTGATCTGCATATGAATGTTGCTCCTTTATATGTAATGACTTCTACTATCATAACACACTTGCGCTCATCCGCGATTGGCATTTCCCGGGTCGGAATTCTCCTAATTCATGTCAAAAACCTGCCTTTCGCAGTGCGCTTATTTCATATACATTAACGGGTGGCGGGAAAGCATTTCCGCAGAGTTAACCAGGTATTCACAGAAAGGAGGTGCCGGTGATGACACAAGGAAAACTCATAACCCCAACCGGCAGCAGACCGGTCGGATCGGGAAATACCCACTCCGGCAGTGGAATTCCCGGCTGGTTCAGAAAGATCAGAGAGCTGTTCCATGCTGCCCCTGCTGCTATGTCCGGAAACAGCAGCTCAGTAATGGATCAATATATGAGATACCACAGAAACCACCGCGGGGCCTGACCATCGGGCCTTGCAGCCGAAGTTTATAGACACCGGTATACCGGGGGTCAGACCCCTGGTATACCGGTGTTCTCTTTTTTTATATATGCAAATATGATAAGATACTTGGAAGAATTGATCTGGGAGGTCCCCCAATGAAAACAGTATCCGCTAAGAACCGTGTATCCTACTATATCCGTTATACGCTTCTCTTTATCGTCACCGCGCTGGTCATCTACGCGCCGTTTCTGGTCATGAACAAGAGCTTTGTGTGGGAACACGATTCCTATACGCAGCACCTCAAGGCCATGGTCTATATCTCCAGGTGGTACCGGCAGACCCTCAAGGCACTGCTCCACGGAAATTTCAAGGCGATCTCCACCTATTCCTTCTCGATCGGATACGGCTCCGACGCGATGACGACGCTCGCCTATTACGGTGTGGGAGATCCTTTCTATCTTCTGAGCGCGCTGGTGCCTGCCAGATATATCTATCTGTTCTATTGTCTTCTGATCCTTGTCAAAAACTACTGCACGGGTCTTGCCTTCAGCGCACTCTGCCGCTTCCGCTGGCCGGAGGCTGCACATGACAAGGGCTGCCTGGCAGGTGCCCTGATCTATACTTTCTGCGGCTTTTCCCTGATCACATGCTTCGGCCAGCCGATCTTTCTGAATGCGCTGATCATTTTCCCGCTTGTCCTTCTGGGCATCGAGAAGGTGCGGGCCGGCGGAAGGCCCTGGCTCTTTATTATCTCGATCTGTCTTGCGACCGTCAGCAATTTCTACTTTATCGTCAGCATCGTCCTTATGGCGGTCCTCTATGCGCTGTTCCGCTACATTCCTTTTGCCAAAGGCGAGTGGGCGCGCCGCCTTCTTGAGATCGTGACAATGTTCGCCGCCGGCACGATCGGCGTCGCTATGGGCGGCGTGATCCTTCTTCCGATGGCGCAGACAGTGCTCGGCAATAAGCGCGTCTCCCTCAATCCGACTATCAATCTCTTTTACGAGATCCGCTCCTGCCGTCAGCTTCCGGAGAGCTTTCTGGCCTGCAGAGAGGTGGAGTACGGCGCGCTCTGTTATGCGGGCACGGCGCTCCTGTGTGTCTTCCTTCTGTTCAGCATCAAGGGGCACATCAAACTCCGCCTGCAGTTCCTCCTGTATACTGCTCTGCTCTTTATCCCGGCCTTCGGTTATCTGACCAACGGCTTTTCTTATCCCATCAACCGCTGGTGCTGGGCTTATTCCGCGATGATCGCCATGCTTGTAGCGGAGCTGTGGCCTGACTTGTTCTCTCTGAGCGAGCGCTCCAAACGTTTTATGACCGTGGGGCTCACCGTATACATGCTGCTCTGCTTTATTTTGGCCTATTCGAGAGATTTTTATTTCCTCGCGCCTTTTATTCTCACCTGTATCACGCTCCTGCACCTTCTGCTGTCCCAGAAAGCGCAGTATGAGGAATCCGCGCGCAGCGTGAAAAAGTTTAACCGCGCACAGAGAGCCATTCTCTTTCTGACTATCGCAGGGATCTGTGTAAACGGAATCGCTGAGAACTATCCCGACGTCTACGAACTGCCGGAGGACCGCCACAACCGTATCGAAGTATACAAGGATCTGGAGTGCCTCGCGCCTCTCAGAAGCGGGTCAGGCGCCTCTCCTGCCAATGACAAAAACTTCTGGCTCAACGATACCTCTCAAATCGCATCGACGATCGGATTTAAGAGCGACGCTTTTACAAGAGTCTCCAACACAGAGCCCGGTTACTGGTATCAGAACAGCTCCATTCTTAACGGCGTTTCAACGACGCAGTCCTTCTGGAGTGTCAATAACTCCTATATTCTCGAGTTTCTGGAAGCGCTCGGAGTTTCAGACGTCAACAACAACGCATGGCAGTTCACGAACCTGGACGCAAGAGCGATCCTGAATGAACTGGCGTCCGTGCAGTATCTCTACTGCCTGCATCCTGAAAAGCTTCCTGTCGGTTACGCGGAAGAGCCATTGGATATGAAATCGGCCAAAGCCGTATATCCCAACCTTCGTCCGCTCCCTCTGGGCTATACCTATAACAGGACGATCAACAGAGCCAAATTTGACGCGATGACGCCCGCACAGCGCCAGGAGATCATGCTCTCTTATGCTGTGACTGAGTCCACCAACAACCTCGAGACACCCGGCTCCGTAGAGGAACTGACAGGCCGTCTGGACTGTAAAGAGGTCGAGTTTACGACGGCTCCTCTTTCCAAAGATGTTGTGCAGACGGACGCGCAGACTTTCGTTGTCACAAGGAATGAGGCGCAGGTCGAGCTCACTTTCGAGCCCGTCACAGGCGGGGAATGCTATCTGTATATGAACAACATACAGTTTACGCCGACCGATGATTTCCAGATCTTCTCCGATGACCCGCAGTATGATCCCGACAATCTCTATACCTCTGAGATGTTAGCCGCAAGGAGCAATTATCAGAAGTATCAGATGTGGCGGAAGATCCATGCGGATCCGCCTGCTGCCAATATCAAGATCGGCGCTGAATTCTGCAAGGGCCAAAAAACTGTAACAAGCAACGAAGTCAATTATATCCTGCCGAGCGACGAGCAGTTCTACTCCGGCCGCCAGGATTTCCTGCTGAACTCCTTCACGGTAGACGATGAGATCTCATCCATCGTGGTCACATTCCCCAAGACGGGCATTTACCACTTTGATACCTTCTCCGTGGTTTCCGAACCCCTTACCGGTTATGAGGACAAAGTGGCTGCTCTCGCCGCTGAGTCTCTTGAAAACGTGGACATCCACCAGGATCCCTCCAGCTTTGTATCCGGAGGCGTCACCGGAGAGATCACCGTTACAGAGAACAAGCTCCTGTGCCTGACGATCCCCTATTCCAAGGGATGGAGAGCCTATGTGGACGGTTCACCGGCCGTTCTCGAGAACGTCAACATCATGTACATGGGACTCTGGCTCACGCCAGGTCATCATACGATCGAGCTTCGCTACGAGACGCCCGGCCTGCTGTACGGTTTCTGCCTGACAGCCGCCGGCATCCTGCTCCTGATCCTCTGGGTCGTCCTGTCGCGTCGCACGCGCCGCAGAAAAGCAGTCGTTCCTGCAGAGGAGCCCGCATCGGCCGAGCCTGTTGCCGAACCTGCGGCAGAACCGGCCGCTGAACCCACTGCAGAACCTGCTGAAGAGCCGACTGTTGAACCTGCTGAAGAGCCTTCGGCAGAGCCGGACGTTGAACCCGCCGGAAAGCCCGCTCCGGAACCCGCATGAATTTCTCGAGAATTCAACGCAACTTAGAAAAGGCGTATCGCACTAGCCTGTAGTGCGATACGCCTCTTTTTATTATCCGTTATTCTATGCTCTATCCGTATCAGTCTTCTATGATCCTTGTTGCCCACACTGCATTGCGCTCACTCAGCTCCTTGGTAATGATGCCATACTGGCTGCTGTACGCTTCGACAGTCTTGCCGTCTCCGGCATACATCGCGACATGATAGACATATCCGTTTCTTGCAAAGAAGATCAGGTCTCCGGGCGCCGCGTCACTCACGGGAATCTGGGTTCCTACTCTCGACTGCGCCGCTGCTACTCTGGGCAGATGATAGCCGAACAGCGAATAGAGTGACTGTACAAATCCCGAACAGTCCGCGCCGTGGGTAAGGCTCGTTCCGCCCCATACATAAGGATTGCCGACGCATGAAAGTGCTTTTTCAAGGATCTTCTCTCTCACTTCGTTATACTTGGCGCCTTCCTTAATGGATGTGACCGTATAGTAAGTTGCCTTATTATCGGCAGGCTTGATCTCCTCTACCGCGGTTTTCAGCGCGTCCTCTCCGGCTTCTTCCACTTTGGCTTTTGCTGCGCCGCCCTGATCCAAATCAGAAACTTTTACGAAACCGCGCACATCTCCGGACTCAACAAACAGCCATCCTTCGCCGGCGTCCTCGATCACGTAGCAGAGTCCGCCTTCACTGAGTCTGCCTGCTTCTCTGGCATCTTCACCGCACTCTTCCATAATTCCGGTCTCTGCCTTGGCAATGGCCGGCTTTTTCGTGATCACCGTATCCTCAGTCGTGATCCTGCGGAACGCGTATGCCGCGTTCTCGTAATAAGGGACCGTCTCCTGTGCCGTAAAGAAGTACGCTTCCTTGGAAACTCCCTCCGGAAGCATTCTGGAAATTCGCTCAGCCTGCTTGTCGAGAAGATCCAGCATCTTGTCAGCGTCCTCACCGCGGATCAGGTCTTCCTCACGGACGAATCCGCGCACCTTTCCGGACTCGACATAGATCCAGCCGTTATCTTCCTCCTCAAGCTCATAGAGTACGCCGTTCCGGGCGATCCTGCCTACGACCTCTGCGCCGTCTTCACGCGCTTCGCGGATCTCCAGCTCCTTAGCGCTGAACGCAAAGACCTTGTCCACTGTAGTAAAGCGGAAATCCTTGCGGATCACAGGCATATCGAACACGATATGCTGCTGCGCGATCAGCTCTTCATTCGTGCCGTCATAGTTATCCGCTTCCGCGTAGCCCTCGGGCTCTCCGAGATCTTCCTCTGAAGCAGGCTCCTCAGTCGCTGCAATAGTCGGGTCGATGGTCGATCCTGTCACAGCTGTGGAATCGGTCCCTCCCAGCTCTGACTGATCATCGGTACTGCCTTCGCCTGATCCATCTCCGGTATTTCCCGCGCCGCTTCCGTCTCCGCCGTCATCGCCGGTGCTGCCGTTTCCGCCATTATCGCCGGTATTACCGCTTCCGCCGTCATCTCCGCCACCGGTGTTATCGCCGCCGTTGTCGTCTCCGCCTCCGCCGGTATTATCGCCGCCGTTGTCGTCTCCGCCCCCGCCGGTATTATCGCCGCCGTTGTCGTCTCCGCCCCCGCCGGTATTGTCGCCGCCGTTGTCGTCTCCGCCTCCGCCGGTATTGTCGCCGCCGTTGTCGTCTCCGCCTCCGCCGGTATTGTCGCCGCCGTTGTCGTCTCCGCCTCCGCCGCCGTTATCGCCGCCGTTGTCGCCGCCGCCTTCAGGCTCCTTTTCCGAGGCACCCTCTGTGCTGCCTTTATTAGACTCTCCGGCGCGCGCCATATATGTGGGACCTGCCACGGTTCCTGTCATGACCATTGCGGACAAGATCATTATTCCGAGTTTATGAAGTAGTTCTTTTCTTTTCACGATGTCTCCCGGGGATTGTCCTGACTGATATGTCCTAACCATCCAAAATTCACAAACATTTCATAATTTTAACTCGTACGGCATTAATTTGTCATACAACTTTCATAATTATAGCATCAAGTCAATTATTTGCCAAGTAAAGAACAGAGGGCAAATCGCCCTCTGTCCCTATATCAGCCATCTTTTCACAGATCTTTCACTTTTATGCCTTCATAAAGTGCAGGATCGCCGTGTAAATCCCGTCCTTTTCCTCTGCCTGATATTCTCCATCCATTTCCTTCATCAGTCTTTTGACAATTCTGGCGCCGAATCCGGTGCTGTACGGCTTTCCCTCCTCGAACTGCCGGACCAGGTTGCTGATCCTGATCTCCACGTACTGCGGCTTTTCCCGACAGTAAAATAAGACCTCAGCGTCCCTCTGCGCGTACTTCATGATGTTGGATACGAGATTCCCGAACACTCTTCCCGCCGCATCCCTCTGTATCAGGATACTGCTGTGCCCGTAGATGGTATCGGAACGGACATAGAACCCCTCGCTCTCGAGCAGTGTCATCATGTCCCCGAGAAAACCGCCCAGGACCTCAAAGGCCTGCAGCTGCTGCTTCTCGATCAAAAAATAGTCCGGCAGCGTATTATAATTGAAATTCTCCGCCAGCAGATTTTTGAGCCTGGCCGCTTTCTCTTTGGCCTTGGCCAGGTATTCCTCCGCCTGCGGTTCGCGGTCTCCGATCTCGCCCTGGGCAAAATCCAGATACATGATCAATGCTGTAAGCGGTGTCCTGAGATCATGCGCGATCTCAGCAGCCATCAGGCGGTTGCTCTCTTCCAGCTGCTCGATCATGCTGAGCTGGTTCTTCATGCTCTTGCGGAACTCGTCTATACTCTCCGCGAGCATGGTCACCTCATCGCTTCCGCGGATCGTGATCTCCCGCGACAGATCGCCGCCCTCCAGTACCTGGATCTCATTGTTGATCACGTGAATATAAT
This sequence comes from uncultured Lachnospiraceae bacterium, assembly GCA_902801415.1. Lineage (GTDB taxonomy): Bacteria > Bacillota > Clostridia > Lachnospirales > Lachnospiraceae > CAG-791. Next base: position 24,128 of record CADCIK010000002.1, on the reverse strand, counting down.
CCACTTCCTTCTTGATCCCGGCGATCACAATGCACACAAATACGATGACTGAAGTCAGGATCACAAACGGCAGCGCCCTTATGCTGAACCGCTCCTCTATGATACATGCAATAACAAAGAAGCCCGCCGCTGCTGCAAAGGCAAGCGCCATCAGCACGCCGAGCTTCTTCATGATCATCCATTTATTCGCAGACAAAACGATATCCTCTCCCCCACTCCGTCCGGATATAGGTTGGATGCCTGGGATCATCCTCGACTGCCATGCGCAGTCTTCGGATATGCACCATGACAGTATTGTTGGCGTCGTAAAAATACGGCTTTTCCCAGACGCTCTCATAAATATTGCGAATGGAGAAGATCTTGTTGTGGTATTGCACGAGCAGACGGAAGATCTTGTACTCGATATCTGTCATGTCGATCGCTTCCCCATTCTTGGTCACTTCATTAAAATCTTTATTGACACGGAAACACCCGGCCTCAATATACTGTGCCGCAGGTTCCGTCTCCTCTTTGCCCCGGTACATCTCGTATCTCCGCAGAAGGGCTTTGATCCTTGCCAGCAGCTCTTCCTGGAAAAACGGTTTGACCAGATAATCGTCGCCGCCCGCCTCAAGGCCCTGCGTCTTCTCATGCAGCCCGCTTTTCGCCGTCAAAAAAAGAACCGGTGCCAGCGAGTCCTTGCGGATCCTGCGGCATACCTCATATCCATCGAGATCCGGCAGCATCACATCCAGGATGATCAAGTCAGGCTTTTTAGTCACCTGAACGAGCGCTTCTTCCCCTGTCGCAGCCTGCAGCGTATTATATCCTTCCCTGTTCAGCAGAATCGCGATGATCGTACGTATATCCTGATCGTCTTCCACGATCATAATTGTATCCTTCATAGGTACCCTTAAGTCTCCTCTGAATGCACTTTCAAACAAACTCCTGCGCCATATTACATGTAGTAACGTGTTCTAAACTCCCCAAAACATGGCAATTTGTAACTCTATTATGTATAACATTATATCCTATCTGTTTCATGAATGCCACCCATGCGGCTTCATGAATGCGCCCATGAGAAAAGGGATGCCGAACATATCGCTCAACACCCCTTTTCAGTGGTTCTTGTCCAATGGATTGTACCTCCGTATTCTTAGTTTTCAGATTACGTACAAATTACGTTGTCCTTTGGTCCGTACCTCCTTGGATTTATTTGATAATTTAATTTTACACGAAACTTCATAATTGTCAATCAATAGCCGGTATCTTTTTAAATCGTCTGAATTTTCAGTCTTATTAGGCAATTTGTAAAGGACCCGTTACATGGAAACCGTGTTATGAAAGAAGAGACCGCAATGTACGCGGTCTCTTCCGTCCAATCAATCATTATTGCTCGCTGTATTACCGGTCTCCTCTGATCATCCGCTTCTGATCAGTCATGTGGATCGGTCATCTCTTGTTGCTGCGTCTCCAGATATGCATCTTCTCCGCCTCCGCGATCAGCTGCTCTCTGAACTGGGGATGCGCGATATTGATGAGGTCTTCCGCTCTCTGCCAGGTTGTGCGGCCTTTCATCATTGCTACGCCGTACTCAGTCACAATGTACATGGAGTTCGCGCGTGTGTCTGTGACGATACTGCCGTTTGCCAGCGTGGGACGGATGCGGCTCACCAGGTTGCCCTGCTTGTCCGTAAATGTGGAGGACATGCAGATGAAGGATTTTCCGCCTCTGGAGGCATAGGCTCCGATGACGAAGTCAAGCTGTCCGCCTGCGCCGGAGATGTTCTTGGTGCCGGCGCTCTCCGCGTTGATCTGTCCGAACAGGTCGCAGTCTACCGCGTTGTTGATGGAGATGAAGTTGTCCAGCGCGCCGATCTGCTTGACATTGTTGACATAGTCGACGGATGCGCTCTTGCACTCCGGGTTGCCGTCCAGATAGTCATACATCTTCTTGGTTCCGGCGCCAAACGCATATGTCTGCAGGCCTCTGTCGATATTCTTGTGCGCGCCTGTGATCTTGCCGGCTTCCGCCATGTCTACGAATGCATCGACATACATCTCGGTGTGGATGCCAAGATCCTTGAGATCGGACTCGGCGATCATTTTGCCGATCGCATTGGGCATTCCGCCGATACCGAGCTGCAGGCATGCGCCGTTGGGGATTCTCTCGACGACCAGCTCTGCAACAGCCTTATCCACATCTGTGCCGGGCTTTGCCGGAGGCATTGCGTCGATCGGTGTGTTGTCGCCCTCGACGATCATGTCAACATCGCTGATGTGCACATAAGCCGTTCTGTCGCCCAGGCAGATCGGCATGCTCTCGTTGACTTCCACGATGACCTTCCTGGCCATCTGCACAACTGCATAGGCGTGGCTGGCGCTGGGTCCGAGGTTGAAGTATCCGTGTCTGTCCATGGGACCGACCTGCATGATCGCCACATCCAGCGGATCCTCTCTGTCCAGATAATAGCGGGGGAGCTCGGAATACTTCAGCGGGCCGTAGTAACTCAGCCCGGTCGACGCCATCTTTCTCTCGACGCCGTTCATATGCCAGCTGTTCCATGTAAAGTGGTCCTGCGGATTCTCGATCTGGAAGATTGCCGGCGCGTGCATCAGGATTCCTCCGTAGATCTGTACGTCGTGCATCTGCGGCATTCTCTTTGCCAGTTCTTTATCCACTGCGACGTTCGTGGTCGCGCACCAGCCGTAATCAACCCAGTCGCCATCCTGGATCACTGCGGCAGCCTGTTCAGCAGTTACAAGTTTCTGCTTATATTCTTCAGCATAACCCATACTCAATTCCTCCGATCTTTGTACTTCTTTGAACTTCCTTGATAGTGCGGTCCAGCTCAGATTTGTCTCCGCTTCCGAGCCAAAATATCGTATAGTGTTATTATACACCAACTATTATTTGAAATCATCCATGTTTCCTGTTGACAACTATATTTAAATTGTGTAAAATCTATTTGTAAGCAATCAAAATACATCGCAAGATGATCTTTATAATTATTTTTTGAAAGGAGATATCCATTATGGTACACAAATTTGATGAGTCCAATTTCGAAGCTGAGGTCCTTCAGAGCGATCTTCCCGTTTTTGTAGATTTCTACGCTGACTGGTGCGGCCCCTGCAAGATGATGAGCCCTGTGATCGACAAGCTCGCAGAGGAATACAACGGCCGTATCAAGGTCGGTAAGGTCAATGTCGACGAGAACGGCGATCTCGCTGTTAAGTACGGCATCATGAGCATCCCCAACATGGTCTTCTTCAAGGGCGGCGAGCCTGTTGACCGCGTTGTCGGTGCGATCCCGAAGCCCCAGATGAAGGATCGTTTCGAGAAGAATGCCAACTGACCTGTAGAGGCGCGCATCTGCACCGGTGTCAGAGCAGCAACAAAGCACACAGCGCCTCGCTGTGTGCTTATTTTTTCGGATTTCGAATTCCCAACAGGATCTTAAGATAGGAGAATCATTATGTATGACCTGATCATTATCGGAGCAGGCCCCGCCGGTCTCTCCGCAGCAATCTATGCGTCCAGAGCCAGGCTGAACGCGATCGTTATCGAGCAGAACTATGTCAACGGAGGACAGATCATCGACACCTACGAGATCGACAACTATCCCGGCCTGCCCGGCCTCTCCGGCATGGATCTGGCCATGAAAATGGCAGAGCACGCCGAAAAGCTCGGCGTAGAGACCGTCAATGCTTTTGTGCAGAGTCTCGATCTGGAAGACCCTGTCAAGAAAGTGATCACTGACGAGGGCACCTACGAAGCCAAGGCGGTCATCATCGCCTCCGGCGCCACTCACAGCAAACTCGGCGCGCAGGGCGAGAACCAGTACGCCGGTATGGGCGTCTCCTACTGCGCAACCTGCGACGGCGCGTTCTACCGCGGCAAAGATGTCCTTGTTGTAGGCGGCGGAGACGTCGCAGTTGAGGACGCCATCTTCCTTGCGCGCGGCTGCAATAAAGTTTATGTCGTGCACCGCAGAGATGAGCTCCGCGCCGCGAAAGTGCTGCAGGAGAGCCTTCTCGCCCTTCCCAACGTGGAGATGGTGTGGAACTCCAACCTCAAGTCCATTACCGGCGGCATGAAGGTCGAGAACGCAACAGTCGTCAACAAGTTTGACCAGAGCGAGCGCACCATTCCCGTCGCAGGCGTTTTCATCGCCGTCGGGATCACGCCCCGCAGCGAATTTGCGCGCAACCATGTCAGCATGGATGAAAAGGGCTACATCATCGCGGATGAGACCGGCACGACCAGCGTTCCCGGCGTTTTCGCGGCCGGCGACGTCCGCACCAAACAGCTGCGCCAGGTCGTTACCGCAGTGGCAGACGGCGCCAACGCCGTGACCAGCGTAGAGAAGTATCTGCTGACGCTTTAATCCATATTTGCTCTGTTGTTTACTTCGCAGCTTCCCTGAATTCCTTCAGGATCTGAATTCCGGCCGAGCATCCGATCCTCGCTGCGCCTGCCTCGATCATAGCCTTGCAGGTCTCCCAGCTTCGGATGCCTCCGGCCGCTTTTACCTGCACAGCATCGCCGACGGTCTGCTTCATGAGCGCTACGTCCTCGACGGTCGCGCCGCCGGTTCCGAAGCCGGTAGAGGTCTTAATGAAATCAGGCTTTGCGATGAGCGCTATTTTGGCAAGATGCTCGATCTCCTGCTTTTCGAGGTAGCAGTTCTCGAAGATGACCTTGGAGATCACGCCGGCAGAGCGGCAGATGTCCGCAATGGTGCGCATCTCGCGCTCGATGTAATCCCAACGGCCGTCCTTGACGGCAGTGAGGTTGGTCACATAGTCGATCTCGTCCGCTCCCTGGGAGATGGCGAGGAGCGTCTCTGTGCACTTTTCTTCGATCGTGTTCTGTCCCAGAGGGAAGCTGACGCAAGGGCCGACATGCACGTCTGTACCGCTGAGGATCTCACGGCACATAGCTGTATGGACAGGGTTGATCGCAACCATCCTGAATCCATACTCTTTGGCTTCCGCACAGAGCTTGCGGATATCCTCGCTGGATGCGTAAGCTTTGAGGTTCGTGTGGTCGAACATGAAGCACAGGTCCTTCTCTGTCATTTTGCTGATATCTGTCATTTTTCTCTCCATTCCGGAGCGCTCTGCAGATGAGCGGCTCCTCTTTTTTTGCGCGCGGAGCGTCGATCATTCCGGGCTTTTATTATGAACCATTCTGTGAGATGATTTTAACATAAACATATTGGCAAGGAGGTATCCGTCATGTCAAATTTTGATCCCAAAGTCCTGGACTGCTTTTTAAAAAACCAGCTGCAGCTATTCCCCGAGCCGGTCGCTGAGACGCCCGAGGAGGCCGATGAGTTTCTTGAGATGATGTTTGCCGTTGTTGTCAAAGGCAAACGTTCTGTGCGCAGGTACTTCGAGGAGGTCGGCGTCGACCTGGACGGCGGTGACATCCTGGAGGCCTCTGAGGTCTTCGATGTGGGAGACGGAAGATATCTGATCGTGGAAGGCTGAAAAGCCCCCACGATCTTTTTGGTCTGCGCAGGTTTAAATCCAATATATCCCGTCAGCCTTCTTTGAACACTTCCTCCGCGAAATGCACGGTCGCCATGGCGTCCTTCGCATAGCAGTCCGCGTGGATCGCATCCGCGTATTCCTGCGTCATCACCGCGCCACCCACTACAGTCTTAACATCCGGTTTCACCTCGTGCAGAAGACGGATCGTCTCCTCCATACTCACAACTGTCGTCGTCATCAGGGCGCTCAGGCCCACGAGCCGGATGTCCTCTCTGACGGCTGTTTCCGCGATGGTCTCGGGAGATACATCCTTTCCGAGGTCGAGCACTTCAAAACCGTAATTTTCCAGCATGACCTTGACAATATTCTTGCCGATATCATGGATATCGCCCTTAACTGTGGCAAGGATGATCCTTCCCTTCACTTCCTGGGACTGTCCCTGCAGGGTCTCTTTGACCACGTCAAAGGCCGCCTTGGCCGCCTCCGCGCTCATCAGCAGCTGCGGAAGGAAAACGGTTCCCTTCTCGAATCCCTTTCCGACCTTATCCAGCGCCGGGATCAGTTCCTGATCGATCAGGACAAGCGGCTCTTTCGACTTAAGCGCCTCTCTGGCCGCCGCAGCCGCGCTTTCCGCCATTCCCCGCTCTACGCTTTCGAACAGTCCCATGGCACCCGTGCTGCCCGCGTTCTTTGCACCGCTTCCGCCTGCATTACCCGTGCCGCTGTTTCCGCCTGCTGTCCCTGCAGCGCTCACCCGCACCGGCTCCGGCGTCCCGCCGTAAGCCTCGATAAAGCGCATGCACTGCGGATCGAGACCTGCCAGCGCGCAATAGGCACGGTAAGACTCCATCATCTCCTCGTTGCCGGGGTTCATGATCGCCGCAGACAGGCCGCTCTGCAGAGCCATAGTCAGAAAATGGGAATTAATGAGAGCTCTTCGGGGGAGACCGAAGGAGATATTGGATACACCCAGGATCGTGTGGCCGTGCAGTTCATCCCGCACTCTCCGCAGTGTCTCCAGCGTCGTGAGCGCGGATGTGGTGTCGGACGAGATCGTCATGGCGAGACCGTCGATCACTATGTCTTCCCTCGGAACGCCGTATCTGTCCGCCGCCTCGTAGATCCTGCGGGCGATCCGCACTCGGCCCTCCGCGTCGGAGGGAATGCCGTCTTCATCCAGTACCAGCGCGACCAGCACGCCGCCATACTTGCGGACCAGCGGAAATACAGTCTCTATGCTCTCTCTTTTGCCATTGACGGAGTTGACCATGGGCTTTCCGTTGTAGATCCGCATGCCTCTCTCGAGCGCCTGCGCGTCCGTCGTATCGATCTGAAGCGGAAGATCCAGCACGCTCTGAAGCTTTTGCACCACACTCGCCATCATGGACGGCTCGTCGATCTCCGGCAGTCCCACGTTGACGTCGAGGATGTGCGCGCCGCTGTCCTCCTGCCGCAGTCCTTCGCGGAGGATATATTCAATATCGTTGTCCCTGAGCGCCTGCTTGAATTTCTTCTTTCCGGTGGGGTTGATCCGCTCCCCGATGATCACAGGCAGCGGTCCGATCTCCACGCACTGAGAGAAAGAGCTCACAACCGTTCTTCTCTTGCGGACCGGTTCCCTGAAAGGCAGCTCCTTCACGCGTTCGGCTGTCAGACGGATATGGTCCGGTGTCGTTCCGCAGCATCCGCCGACCACATGAACGCCCATTGCGGCGATCTTTTCCATCCAGTCGGAGAATTCCTCCGGGCCCACGTTATAGACCGTCCGGCCCCCTTCTGTACGCGGAAGGCCTGCATTCGGGTTCACGATGACCGGTATGCTGCACACCTGCGTGAGCCGCTCTACGATGGGGATCATCTGCTCAGGCCCGAGTCCGCAGTTGACGCCGAGCGCGTCTACGCGAAGGCCCTCCAGAAGCGCCACGGTAGAGTCCACGCTTCCGCCGGTCAGGAGTTTGCCCTTCTCATCGAAGGTTACCGTGATGCACACCGGAAGGCCGCAGTTCTCCTTAGCCGCGAGCACAGCTGCCTTGGCCTCATAGCTGTCCGACATGGTCTCGATCAGAACAAGGTCCGCGCCTGCCTCGCTGCCATAGCGCACAACTTCGCCGAACAGCTCCACGGCCCTGTCAAAAGACAGATCGCCCAGCGGTTCCAGCAGCTTGCCGGTAGGTCCGATGTCCAGTGCTATATACGCGTCTTCGCGGCCTGCCCTGCGCCTTGCCTCTTTGGCCAGTTCTACCGCTGCCGTGACGACCTCTTTCAGGTTTCCGGGCAGTTTCAGCGCGTTGGCGCCGAATGTATTGGTGTTGAAGATATCGCAGCCGGCGCGCAGATACCCGCAGTGAAGGTCAATAATGTCCTCCGGCCTCGTCAGGTTCCACGTCTCCGGCAGCTCGCCGCCCTTAAGTCCCTTAGACTGCAGGATCGTCCCTGTGCCGCCGTCGCATACCAGCCATTCTTTTCCTAAACGTTCACGCAAATCTCTCATCACATTCCCACTTTCCGAATGTATTGATCCCGCCGGCTTTACCGGCTGTTTCTATTGTATTCTGATCTGTATTCTGATCAGGACTCCGCTCTGTATATGCAGGTGGAAGACGCGCTGCATTCCGCGCATCCGCTCCTGCGGCAGTCTCCCGCGATCTGCGACACGCCGATGAGCGCCGTCACGGATTTGCTCGGTGTCATCAGCAGCGAATCTGTGAGGCTCACGCCGATCTCCTTGGGCATGTTCAGGATCCTGCTGATATCGGTCTGCATTGTCAGAGGAAGGTCTCCGTACCCCGGCGAGTACCTGGGTCTCGTATACAGGCCGTTCCTCTCTGCTTCCAGCCTGATCCTTTCATTGACCTGATCGCACCAGGTTTCTGTCATGGCCGCTGCCGCCGCCTGCAGGATCACTGCGCGGCTCACTTTTTCGATGCCGGCCCTGCGTATGAGCAGGTCCGGTCCCGGCCCCAGCGTGACCGCCATCAGATAAACAGCGCTGCACCCCTGCAGATTCGCGGACAGATTTCTGCTCGCGACCGTAATGCCGGCAAAACATAGTTGTTCCTCACTGTTTTGACCCCTGCTGCGGCTGAGCGGGAATTTTTCATAGACATAGCGCGGTGTGACAGCCTTCTGCAGCTGTTCCACACACAGCTCGATCTCCCGCAGTACTTCCTCATCCGGGGAGACTCCGTGGTATCCCAGATAACGGATGATCTCTTTGCGATCCGGTGACAGTTCCATATTCCCTTCCTCTCATACCGGGGCCCTGTCCGCCTGCCGGCTAAATTGTTTTTATCTTACAAAATCCGTTCTGCTCATGCAACCACCCCCTTCGTACTCTGTGTCCATTTTGTGTTCAAGTATTTCGACTTTGTTAACAAGAATTGACACCTCTATGAAAAAAGAAGTATAGTAAAGCCTGCAAAGGAGGTGATTGCTAATGCCAACTATAAACGAGCAGCGCGGACCTTCCAGCCCGGCACCGATGAGACGGCGCAGAAGACATCCGGTCAGGAATACCCTGATCGTCCTGGTTCTTCTCATCGTCGGATCCTGCATCTTTCTTTTCGGCATCAACAAATGGCGGATCGACTTCCGGCTGATCGGCGATTCAACCGTTGTCAGCGAATGCGGAACGCCTTACAAGGATGACGGCGCCGAAGCGGAGGTCACCGGATCCATACTGGATTTCATCCACCGTCCGATCCCTGTCACGGTTTCCACCGAGAACGTCAATATTCACGAACCCGGAACATACACCGTCACATATACAACCAAGTATCTGTGGATGAGCGCGACCAGCACACGAACCGTCGAGATCGTCGATACGACGCCCCCTGTGATCGAACTTAAGCATATTGATGATTACTACACCCTCCCTCATCACGAATACGTGGAGGAAGGCTTTACCGCCACCGATAATCACGACGGAGATATTTCCTCCAAAGTTGAGAGTGAAGAGAGAGACGGCGTCGTCTACTACACCGTCACGGACCTTGCGGGCAATACCGCGACCGCAGAGCGCGAGATCTTCTACGATGACCGCAACGCACCGGTTTTCCACTTTCCCTCCGGGGAAGAAGGCTTCATCTTCAAGGGCGAGACCTGGAAAGATGATGTTCTGGCAGAGGATGACGCGGACGGTAACGTCACCAAGAGGATTGAAAAGAGCGGAACCGTCAACACCAACAAGACAGGCACATATACGGTAACCTACAAAGTTTCCGATGAATGGGGCAATGTGGCGGAGACATCCCGCTATGTTACAGTGAAGCGTAAGCCTTACGTTCCCAAAAAGCTGGACCCGGACAAGGTCATCTATCTGACTTTTGACGATGGACCCGGACCTTACACGGAAGAACTGCTTAAGATCCTGAAGAAGCACAAGGTGCGCGCGACGTTCTTCGTCACAGCGGCCTACGCCGATTATCAGGACCTGATCAAAGCCGAGTACAAAGCCGGACATGTAGTTGCCGTCCACACGGCCACCCATGACTATGCCCAGATCTACGCAAGCCCGGAAGCATACTGGGAGGACTTCAGCAAGATGGAGGACATCATCCAGGAGCAGACAGGCTGCAGGACAGACCTCTTCCGCTTCCCCGGCGGAAGTTCCAACACGGTCAGCGCCAATTACTGCGAGGGCATCATGACCAGACTTGCGCAGGAATCGGAGGAAAAAGGCTACACCTATATCGACTGGAACGTCACAAGCGGCGACGCGGGCGATACAACTGACGGAAATGTCATGTATCAGAACATGATGAACGGAATTCACACCTATCACAATTCCTTCATCCTGTGCCACGACATCAAGGATTACACCGTCAAGATGATGGATCGGTTCCTGACCGACGCGATCAAGGAAGGTTATACATTCATGCCGATCACAAGTGAGTCCATCCAGTGCCACCACGGCATCAACAACTGATCGGACCACGCTTTTCACAAAAGAGACTGCTGAAAATGGAAAAGGACTTCACAGACGGCGCAGCCGCTGTGGAGTCCTTTTATCATGCCTTTTCTTCTATGTGGCTGTATGCCTGGTGTCCGCTTTATTTGCGAAGTTCTGCCAGCAGTTCCTCTGCACTGACAGTCTGGATCTTGTCTGAGCTCTCCGCTCTCTGCATGTCAAAGACAAAGAACAGTGCGTCCTTGTATCCTGCCTCTGTCACCGGCGAGCCCTCCCACACATACGTGTACTCGGGCGTCCCGTCCTTCCGGAAAGTTGTCACAGCCGCGTCTCTCGTTCCGTACGTGCCGCTCTGGTTCACGCCCAGCCGGTTTCCCGCATAGACATAGAGCGCTTCCCAGAAGAGGTTCTCAGTGCCGTTTTTACAGTAGAGGAAATTCTCCTTGCGAAGGAAGGCGAACTCATCGGTCACCTGCGTCTCCTCCAGAACGCCGTCATGATAGAAGACGATCTTTGCGCCTGTCTCCGGGGCTGTTCCCATCTCCAGAAGCTCCGGATACTTGTCATCGTTGACATAGATCAGCGCGAACCGGTCATACAGTGCCGGATCAACGGTCTCGATCTCATCCGCGAAAGCCTCCTCCCGTTTCTCATAGACCTTTCTGTCTTCGCCGTTCTTAATGTAATAGGCGATACTGGAAAGGGTAAGCGTCTTCACGTTTTTATTGATCCCGGCGCTGAGCTTTTCATCCAGGACCGGCTGCCCGTCCTCCGCAAATCTGTAGATCCTGGCCTCCAGTTTGTCATTTCTTCCCTCAGATTCCCGGTCATGATCATATTCGCAGATAACCGCGATCTCGCTTTCTCCGTCGCCGTCGTAATCAGCCTTCTCAATCTCCCTCACTTCGTCAAAGACCATATGGGTGCGGATATTGCGCGCGTCCATTCCGGGCAGGTTGCAGATAAAGTGTCCGTCCTTTACGAGCGCGAATGTGACGTCCGCGTTTTCACTGTAGTCCGTATCCGGCCTGTAGGAGCAGAAACTCACGACGTCCCCGTTATCCAGCGTCATTGTGCGGTAGGGCTGCAGCAGAAGGTCTTTCTCCATCCACAGCCGGTTGGCGCAGAATCTGTATGTGTCTCCGTTCTTTTTGAGGACGGCCTCGTAGACGGGGATATACCATCCGTCCAGATCGCCCGCTTCCCGCTTGTTCCTGTAATGAACCCTGTAATAGTCGCCCTGTACGGCGGCGTCTGTCACTTCCAAGGTGCACCGGTTGGTATCTTCATCGCCGTGACATATATAATACGCGTCATAGTCTTCCAGATAGACCCAGTCAGGGCTCTTCGACAGTTCGTCGACAGAAATACCTGCGCTGTACTGCAGGTAGTCGTCAACCTGCTGCGCCGTCAGACGGAACAGGTTCACAGCCTCATCATTGCCTGTCTCTTCCAGATAGGCGTCCCGCTCTTCCTCCGTGACCGGATCCAGCGGCAGGCCTGCTCCGGTATAGAACACCTGCCCCGCATCCAGATCCTGCGGTCTTTCATAGGTCGAAAGAAGGAATCCGTAACTGCCTTCCTCATTGATAAATTCCTGCATCTGCGCGAGCTCTTCCTCGGTCAGCTTCCTTGCCCGCTCCTTCGCGGTATCCTCCTGCGCGGCGGCCGAGATCTCCGTGATCTGGGTGCCTGTGGTCAGCGAAACCTCCGCGGAAGCCTCCGCAGTCTCTTCACTGCTTTCATTTTCAGACAAAAACAAGGCACCGGAGACGTCAGTAACGCCTCCCGGAGCCTCTTCCTGCGCACAACCTGTCAGTGCGATCATTCCTGCTAATATGAATTGGATAAGGACAGCGCGTCCCTTTCGATTTTGCATAATACCGAATCCTCTCCACATTTCCCCCGAATGGATCATATGTTCATTATAGCAGACTCTTCCTCCGCTGTCAGCCTTCGATAGTCCCCTTTGGGGAGGCTTTCATCCAGGGCGAGCGGTCCCATGGACAGCCTCTTCAAATAGAGCACTTCCCTGCCCACCGCTTCAAACATGCGCTTGACCTGATGGAACTTTCCCTCCCGGATCGTCACCCTGACTTCCGTCGCGGGCTCAAGGATCTCCAGCTCTGCCGGAAGCGCGGTGAGCGCTTCATCCACTTTCAGTCCCTGTGCGAAAAGGGCCTTTTCTGCCTCTCCGACGGGCCCGTCCAGGCGCGCGTAATAGACCTTGTCGACATGATGTCTGGGCGAGAGCAGCCTGTGCGCCAGCCCTCCGTCGTTGGTGATCAGCAAAAGTCCCTCCGTATCGCGATCCAGCCTTCCCACCGGAAAGAGCCCTTTGCGCTGCCTCTCACTGATCAGGTCGAGTACCGTGCGCTCCCTTGCATCCTCTGTGGCGGAGATCACACCGGCCGGCTTGTTAAGCATGTAATAGACGTACTCTTCATACTCGACCGATACCCCGTCCATGCTGACTTCGTCTTCCGCGGTCACCTGCATCGCCGCATTCTTAACTGTCTGTCCGTTTACAGTGACGCGCCCGGCTCTGACCGCCTTGCCGATCTCTTTACGCGTACCGGCGCCCATTTCCGCCAGATACTTGTCCAGTCTCATGGAGTCCTCCGTCAGATCTTGAAGCGGTATCCGACGCCCCAGATCGTCTCAATGTACTGCGGTTTGGATGTGTTGTACTCGATCTTCTCTCTGATCTTTTTGATATGAACGGTGACGGTCGCGATGTCGCCGACGCTCTCCATGTTCCAGATCTTGGCAAACAGTTCTTCCTTGCTGAATACATGGTTGGGATTCTCTGCGAGGAATGTGAGAAGGTCGAATTCCTTCGTGGTGAAATTCTTTTCTTCGCCGTTGATCCACACTCTTCTCGCGGTCTTGTCGATCTTGAGATCCCGGATCTCAATAATATCGTTGGTCTTCTGGCCGGCGCCGACCAGTCTCTCGTAGCGGGCCATGTGCGCCTTCACGCGCGCGACAAGTTCGCTCGGGCTGAAGGGCTTTGTGATATAGTCGTCCGCGCCAAGGCCGAGGCCGCGGATCTTGTCGATATCATCCTTCTTGGCGGAGACCATCAGGATCGGCACATTTCTGTCCTCGCGGATCCTTTTGCACACTTCAAATCCGTCCATGCCCGGAAGCATCAGGTCCAGGATGATCAGGTCAAACTGCTCCTTGAGCGCAGTCTGCAGGCCCTTGTCGCCCCGGTTCTCTATCTTGACTTCAAATCCGCTAAGCTCCAGATAATCCTTTTCCAGATCAGCGATCGCCACTTCATCTTCAATGATCAGTATTTTGCTCATATCGTACCTCCACTTCAGGTCCTCAGACCTCTTCTATATAGTCGTCCGGATTCACATTCTCATGGTATTTGCGGATCACAAAGTGCATACAGGTTCCCTCGCCTTCACGGCTTGTAGCCCACACATATCCGCCATGATCTTCGATCACTTTCCTTACGATCGACAGGCCGATCCCGCTGCCTCCCTGGGCGCTGTTGCGGGACGAGTCCGTCCGGTAAAACCTGTCAAAAATATTGGGCAGGTCCTTCGCGGCAATACCCTTTCCGTTGTCCTCGATCTCGACGCGGATCGAGTCCTCCTCGTCGAGGATCCGGATGTCGATCCTGCCGTCAGGCTTATCCATATATTTTACACTATTTCCGATAATATTGTTAATCACTCTCTTCATCTGCTCCGGATCCGCGATGATCTTTGTATCAGGCGAGACCATATTGGAGTAGTTGAGCGTGATCCCCCTGGACTCCATATCCATGCCGATCTCTTCCACACAGTCGCCAAAATAGTCCGCGACGTTGATCCTGTGGAAATTATAGGGGATCTTATCGTTGTCGATCCGGGAATACAGCGTCAGCTCATTGATCAGCGTGTTCATATCATTGGCCTTGTTGTATATGGTCCGGATATAGCGCTCCTGCTTCTCGGGCGTGTTGGCGACGCCGTCCATAAGGCCCTCCACATAGCCCTTGATCGATGTGATCGGCGTCTTGAGGTCATGGGAAATGTTCGTGATCAGTTCTCTGTTCTGCCGCTCCCTTTCCAGCTTCTCCTCTGTGGATTCCTTGAGCCGCAGGCGCATCTCCTCGTAATTCTTGTAGAGGTTTCCGATCTCGCCCTCCTCGGACGTCTGCAGGCGGTAGTCGAGGTTTCCGTCCCTGATATTGTTCATCGCGGTATTGAGCTTATTGATGGGGTCAAAGAAATTGCCCTCGAGCCATCTGGTCAGAAGGATCGCCGTAAAGAGCAGGATGACCACCATGGCCGTAAACATCCCCGCCAGAAATTTGCGCGAGACCAGGGTTACCACTTTCGTGATAATGAATATGCTGCCTTCCGAGTCGTCCTCAAACAGAAAATCCAGCTGCTTGACCATCTTGGCCATGCTGTCTATGTAGTAACTTGTGCCCTCATTCTGCCTGTCGCCTCTGTATCCTGGCAGGACCGGCAGGTCCTTTTCCGCTGCCGCCTCGTTGCCGGTGTAATAAAGATCCTTGCCCTTTCTCACCAGAATATAAGAATTGGCGGCGCTCACGCGCTCCGAGAGGGACTGCAGATAACCGGGATCCTCGATGATCGCCGGATCCTCGTCCAGGTCCTTCTTGATATCCTCGAACGTGCTGTCCAGAAGGACGCTGTACTGCTGATAGTCTTCCGTGAGCGACTCGTAGCCAAAATACTGCGCGGCACTGTCCTCGTCCTCTCCTCTCGCAAGAACGTTGCCGATCACGATAAAGGACAGCATGAACAGCAGTACCGGAAGTACAAGGACTATTGTAAAAGCAATGATGATCCTTTGCCTGAATGTCATAGAGAACTCCATTCCGCCGCTGCTGCGCAGGCGGCATACACTTTTTCTCAGTATCCCTTATTATCTCACAATCGTGATAAAAACGCCACGCCGCCTTGAACATATGTTTTCGGTTTTCCAAAAAGACTCCTTTACAAAAAAGCGCCCCGGATGCCATAATGGCATCAGTTTCAGTCTGTTATGGAGGACCCTATGGAAAAAATCGCAAGCTTTACGATCAATCATCTCGATCTCGAACCCGGCGTCTACGTCTCCAGAAAAGACCGCTACGGCGACGCTGTGATCACAACCTTCGACCTGCGCATGACAGCCCCCAACCGGGAACCCGTCATGAATACCGCTGAGATGCACACGATCGAGCACCTCGGCGCCACCTTCCTGAGAAATCATCCCGAATTCGCGGACAAGACGGTCTACTTCGGCCCCATGGGATGCCGTACCGGTTTCTATATGCTCCTTGCAGGGGACTACACCTCCCGCGAAATAGCGCCGCTTGTCACGGATATGTTCACCTTTATCCGCGATTTCCGCGATGAGATTCCCGGCGCCGCCGCGAGAGACTGCGGCAATTACCTGGATCAGAACCTGCCTATGGCCAACTGGCTCGCAGACCGCTACCTGAACGGAACACTGATCGATATTACAGATAAGCATCTTGTCTATCCCGAATAAGCCGGAATACAAAAAGGCGTGCCGCTGAGGGCACGCCTTTTTCATTGATCGTTTATCTTATTGATCCCCGCAGACTGTTACAGGGACTTCACCATATGCTCCACGATCGAAGCGCAGTGCTCGGCAGCCTTCGCCTCGAACTCCTCATAAGAGACATGTACGCTCTCATCCGCCTTGTCGGAAATCGCGCGCACGATCACAAAGGGGATGCCGTTGATGTAAGCCGCCTGCGCGATCGCCGCGCCTTCCATCTCCGTGCACAATCCGCCAAACGTCGCCGCGATCTCGTCTTTTCTGCTTCTCTCACAGATAAACTGGTCTCCGCTCACCACGCGTCCCTCGAAGACGCCGATCTCGGGGGCGGCCTCCCTGCATGCCTTCACAGCTGCAACGCGCAGCATATTGTCCGCGGGAAATGCCAGCACCTTGAGCTGCGGCACCTGTCCGGGCTCATAGCCAAGCCCTGTCACGTCCATATCATGATACATCGCGTCGATGGAGACTACTACGTCTCCGATATTGATCTCCTCATCCAGAGATCCCGCAATTCCTGTATTGATCACATGGGTCACATCAAACAGATCGCAAAGAATCTGTACACAGAGCCCCGCGTTGACCTTACCGATCCCGCAGCGCACGACGACAACTTCGCTTCCGCCGATCCATCCCTCGCAAAAGTGCATGCCTGCCCTTTCGATCTCGCGCTCCTTGTTCATTCCTGCGGTCAGTCTTGCCACTTCCACGTCCATGGCTCCGATAATTCCGATCTTCACTGTCTGTATCCTCTCTTTCTTTTCTTCTCCGCAATGATCCACGCGGCAGCAATCCCTGCGCCTGTCAGAGACAGCAGGATTCCCGCGCCTGCCCCGGGGACTCTATATTGCATTGTAATATGATTTTCTCCCTGTACAAGCGGAATTTGTATAAGCGCGCCTTCAAATGCCGCGATCTCTGTCTTTTGGCCGTTCAGCCGCGCTGTCCACCCCTGTGAGTAAGGGATCGCCAGAAGGAGGCTCTGTCCCTGTTCTCCCTCTACTGTACAAGTGACTTTCCCGGCCCGGATCTCCAGCTCCCGCACCGCGGACGATTTCACGCGGATCCTCTCCGCAGTCTCTTGCAGAGCGGCCAGATCCAGCGCCGTAAACTGCTCGTCCCGCAGATCAGGCTGTCCCTGCGTTTCCAGTGTGACACGGACCGTTTTCTCTCCCTCCGGCGCCGGAATATAGAACACGGAAGGCGACAACCATCCGCCATAGCCATATCCCCAGTCCTCAGCGACTGTAAGGCTCCCTTCAAACGGTTCCTTCCAGGGCAGGTTTCCGTACAGACAGTACGGCCCTTCGGGCACCTGCAGCGTCCAGTCCGTCACGCCGTCCGCATAATGCCGCTCGAAATCCACAGGCACGAAGAGCTCCGCTTTCCGGCCTGCAAGCCTGCTGTAAAGGTCCTCCAGATAGGGGAAGGGATCCGATGCGCTCGGCCGTCCCTGCTTCTTCTGTCCCCATATCTCCCGCGAGCTGCCTGACAGGTCCGTTTCCTCCTGTTCTTCACCCTGCTGCTCTGTCTGCGGGTCACAGATCATCGCAGCCGGCAGGGCAAACGGGTTTTCATAGACCTCTTTTGTGTTGTAAGTTCCAAGCGGCTCCGCCCTTCTGAGTCCGGGGATCTCATAGGGGGAGAGAACATATCTGACGCCCAGAAGCGAATCCGCCGGCAGAAACGACGTATTCACGATATTAAAGCTCTCGTATTCTTTCCTGTATCCCAGTCTGTCCAGGAAATCCAGCTGGGTGTTCTCAGGGCAGGATGTATAGCCGCTCACTGACGCATAGCCGTATGCCATCGCGTCCAGATAGGCCGCCGTCAGCCCGTCCTTGTTGCCGATCCGGGTTGACGTCTGGTTCACGCGATAAAATCCGCCGCTGTCCAGCGCCCTGATCTCCCCGATCTGCGCCTGCTCCTGCCTGCTGTAGACCTCATATTCCTGCGCCGTATCCGTATGATAGATGGTCAGCATCGCTCTCGCCTGCAGGAATGATTCACCTACGCAGAGGACCGCCAGAGCTGCTGCCGCGGCTGTCCGATACTTCTGCGGCACCGCGAGCACAGTCTTTGGCGCCCATATTGCCCCTGAAAGCCCGGTTATGAGAAGGAGCATAAGAACTGCGGTCCTTGTTGTCCCGGCGCCTCCATACGGCCATAAACGCCGCGAGACGACCATCAGCAGGACGCAGAGCCCACCCGCCTTGGGAATAACGGACCATTCTTTAAGACTTCTGACACCTCCGCGAGCCGGAAGCGATCCTGCCCAATATGCCGCCAGATACAGCAGCACGAAACTTCCCAGATATCCGTAGCGGTACCAGTAACTGTCCGAAAACTGCAGCAGTGAAAAGAGGACAAAGAGCGGCTGCCAGAAATAAGACAACACAGTGAACAGGCACAATCCGGCGCCGGCCGCCTTCCCCCGCTTTGTGATCTTTCCGGACATAAAAAATGCGGCTGTCCCAAACAGGGCCAAAGATCCGCAGAACAGGGACACTCTCCCGCTGTCGCTGATCTCCCCGATCCGGTAGCTGCGCAGCACAGTGAGCGGGTTCCCGCGAAGTCCCGGGGAAAGAGCTCCTGCTATCTGCGCGGGGCTCCATCCGGCCCCTTTTCCCAGCCGGAGCGCCATGACGTTGGGCACAAACATAAACGCGGCCAGTATGAGCCCCATTGCCATTCCGCCCAAATACAGAAGGAACGCCCTTCCGGCTTTCCCGCCTCCGGCGTTCTTATCACCTGCAGTGCGCTCCCTGTCTGCAGTGCTCTTCTTACCTGAAGTGCGCTCTCCTGCCAGGGTGCTCTTTCCGCCTCTTCGCAGGATCTCATACAGAAACCAGACAAAGCTGAACAGATAGTTGATCCCGCCGGTGTACCAATTGACGATCACTGACAGGGCTGCCGGCACAGCCAGACCTATAAAAGGTCCCGCCAGACTTTCACCGGCGCGGTCCGTGTCCCGTCCTGCGCTGACCACCCTGTGGATGCCCAGCGCAATAAAAGGAAGCAATATGACGCCGTCAAGCCACATCACATTGCTCCCCTGAGCCAGCATATATTGCATCAGCCCGTAGCTGACGGACAAAATGAGCGCAATGCTCCCTCGGATACGGCCTCTGAACCGCTCTCCCGCAAACCATGCGAACGAAGCGGACGCAGCGCTGAGTTTGGCCGTGATCAGGACCTCCAGGAACAGGTTCATCTGCTCCTTGGGGAACAGCAGCACCAGCAGGTTAAAGGGCGAAGCCAGATAATAGGCCCATATTGCGGCGGCGCTGCCTCCCAGTGTGTTGGAAAACGTATAGGCGGCTGTGTTTTGACCCGTAAGGACATCGCGGCAGTAGGCAAACAGGTCCAGATACTGAAGCTTTGCGTCTGTCACAGCGGGCGTATTATTGCCAAACGGCACAAAGCCGCCCAGATACAGCGCGGCCCACAGAACCGCGGCCGTGACGGCGGCTGCTGCAAGAGGCATTAACAACCGCTGCGGCAGAGTATGCGTTTTCCCTGTTCTTCGTCTCTTACTGTCCATTTAATTTCCGGTATCTATCAGATCATTCTCCGGTATCGCCAGCTTGCTTCCCGGCATCCATCAGCGACTGCCCCAGACTCCTCATCGCCTGATTGTCCTCAAAGACCAGGATCGTGTAATCGCCGCAGGTCAGTGTCTCAGGGTTCAGCGTGTAGAATTCCTCCCTGACCGTCTCCGGCGGCGTCGTATCGACCCAGGGATTCTCCGGATCCTCTCCGTTCTTCTCGATCCATTCCGCTCTCGCGGCTTCATCCTTCTCCTCATTATTCTTCAGCAGCACAAAGCTCCTGCCGGGATGCGCCGCCGGATCATACCAGTTCTCGTTGTTGAGCCAGCTCCTGTAGTCGGAGGGGTTATAGGGCTGCCTGTATGACCCGCTGGCCTCATAATCCCACAGCGGAAGGATCTGCACCTCTCCATTGGACAAAACCGTATTCACGCTCGCGTTCCAGAAAGAGGCGTATCCGTAATGCAGGTCATGTTCCTCCAGAAAGCTGATCAGCTCTTTGCTCGGGTCCGCACCGATCCTGTCCTTGTAGTGGCCCCAGAAATAGACGTGGCACACGGAGCAGTACAGCGCAACGATCAGCCCCGCGCACAGGGCGGTGAGGAACTCCCTCTTCTTCATATACTCGGACAGCAGAACTGCGAAAAGCAGGATGTCATCCAGGTAAATGGTCAAAAGATACCTCGGCGCCCACTGGTTGCACGCAATGAAGACGGCTGCAACTGCCAGGTTGCTGATCCATGTATAGAGGATCAGAAAACGGGTAAACCGGTTCTCATGCTTGTTCAGGCGGACAAGCGCCGCAGTCGGGATCACAAATACCAGCACCAGCGCATAGAAATAGTTGATAAACTTGGTTAGACCCGGGAATGACAGGAATACTGCGCCTTCCACGTTGCCGAAGATGATCGTCAGATTGTTTACAAACTGTCCGATGGAATACCAGAGCCCGGTGTACTTGTCCATCTTCAGGTAGGTGCCCTTGCTCTCGCTCCAGTACATAGCGCCGAGCCTATGGTAGCAGAGGAATCCCGCGGCGACCGCCAGCATGATCACAATGATCGAGATCAGGCAGCGCCTGCTCCGCAGCACTTCTGAAACCTTCTGGTCGTTCTCCAGGAAATAGAAGATCACGATCGCCGCAGCAAGCGGAAGCGTGAGGATCATGTCCATTCGGATACTGCCGAGCAGAGGGAAGAACAGGACGATCCCGAGAAGTATCATCAGAAACACCTTATAGGGCGTCTTGTCCTTTCGATCCAGCAGAATGATCCTGTGCATCACGCCCAAAGCGATCACGACATCGAAGAAGATCGTGAGGTAGGCGCCCTGGAAAAACAGCATATCTGTCGTCTCATTGGCTATGTCCAGCGTCTGGTAAGGGTTCATGAGAAGCATGCACGCAATAACAGCCGCCGTTATATTTCTGTTCTTTGCGGGAAGAAAACAATACAGCACCGAAAGAAGCAGGATCACCCACATCACGATGACCATCAGTTCTCTCGCCAGGATCCAGTCCTTGATCACCTTCAGGATCGGAAGCAGGATCAGGTTGGGCGATCTCACAAAAAGTACTGTGCTGTAGCACATTCCGGGAGGAAACAGCTTGCCGCTCTTGAGCTGCTCTACCGCGAGCTGAACATAAAAAGCACTGTCAGAATGGAAAAAAGCCTTCGTAAATTTGAAGACGATCCCGCACATACTCACAAAGAGTATCATCATACAGGCCAGCAGGATCGTATTTCCGGTTCTGCCAAGACCTGTCACTGCCAAAGCCTTCGATGCGGTCTTCTGATCCGGTTTGGCAGTTTTTCCGGCTTTGCCGGAGGCTTTAGCGGCGCTCTTTCCTGCGCTGCCCGCAGTTTTTCCTTTTTCAGCGGCCTTGCCGGGCTTACTGCTCTTCACTCTTTCATTTGCAGCCACTTCCGCATCTCCTGCCTTCTTTTCTGTAGATCCCATACTCATTTCACACCCCATCCTTTATCATAAAGCCCGTATGGCGGCCTTTTGCCGCATGCAGACTCAGAATACAAACGCCTTATCTGCGCCTTACTGTGGCCGCTCCTGACTGCAGGCCATTCACGATTTCATATATTAGAATAACAGCTTCTCAAATTTCAGACAACGAAAACAGCCCGGAACCCGGTGAAAAGCAATACCGCATAAATACGGGCTTTTCTTGGCATCCCTGATCATTAAGGTGTAGAATTTTATTGAAGTTCACAGGCAATAGCAGGAGACCGTTATGGCATATACAGCGATCGAGAAGATGAGGAAGAAGAACGAGCAGATATACGGCAGGGACGTCGGCCCAATGCAGCCGGCGCTGTCAGCCGGCGCTGCGGCCGGATTCGATCTGAAATCTGCCGCTCTGCGTTTTCTCCATGAGCGATGTGAGGGTCTGTTTTTTGACAGGCAGATCGAAGAAGAGGAGGAACAGACAGGCCTCTATCACGGCGTGAGCCTTGCGCCGGACCAGATCCCCTACAATATGCAGATGGATATCAACAGACTCTGTCTGGAACGCGAATTGGAAAAATTCCTGGATTCCGCGGCGACGCAGGACACCTATACGGTTTTTTACTGTTTTCTTGAGATCTTTTTCGGGAATTACGGAAAGTTTAAGAAGAGGGTGGAACTGCTGAGCGAATATGAGTCCAACGGCAGTTCTCTGCTGATGAAGCATCGGGATCATTATTCTCATTCGGTGTTTGTCTTCGCGCTGGGACTGGCAATTTACGAGACTAACGATAATTTCCGCAGAGCATTTAATTCCTATTATCATTTCGGCCAGGCGGAAGACCGGGATCAGGAGTCTCCCAAAGCGGCGCATTTCTTTTTGGAATACTGGGGAATGACCGCCTTGTTCCACGATATAGGTTATCCTTTCGAGCTGACATTTGAACAGGTGATGGCTTTCTTCGAGGCCGGCGACGACGACCGCGGAACAAATACTCCGTTTATTGTTTACAAGAACATGCGAACAATGACGGAACTGAGTCCCCTGGCGCAGGAATGCTTCGAAAAGATGTATGGAAGGAACTTCAGCACCATCGACGAACTGCTTGCCTTTGATCTCACACAGAAGCTCGGAACATCCTATGGCTTTTCGGAAGAATACCTGCTGAAAACCCTGAAAAGAAAACCGGTCATGCCCGAAAGTTTCTGCGGCTATATGGATCACGCTTACTTCAGCTCCCTTTTGCTGTATCACATGCTGGAGACGGCAATGGAGATCAATACAGCCGAGGGAAGCCGTACTCGCCCGCATGTCTTTCAGCCGGCCCATGTAGACGCACTGGGCGCTATCCTGCTCCACTACGATCTGTATACCTATTCGATCGCGTCAGGTGAAGACGGGACCAAGCCGAAGTTCTCAATGGACATGCACCCTCTGGCCTGGCTTTTGCTTCTGTGTGACGAATTGCAATGCTGGGACCGCACCGCTTATGGAAGAAATTCCAGAAAAGAGCTGCATCCCATGGCTGTGGAATTTGATTTCAGCGAAAACAGGCTCTTTGCCAGATACCTGTACGACGAAAAGGAACAGGACAAAATAGACACGTACCTCTGGGCTTACGTCGCGTGGAAGCAGAACGGAAGACGCGGGATCAGACCGAAGCTGAAAGCATATAGTGAGATGGCGAACGAAGAAAAAAGTTTCGTCAGAAATATTGAGCAGCTTGTCGATACTGCCGGTATTCCCATCACTGTTGTGTGTGACACAGCGCCGGTGAACCGGGGGATCAAGCATATCTATCTCTCCAGCAGCAGCTTCCTTCACATTCATGATTTTGCGTTAGCTTTGAATGCCCGCTATGCCCCCACGGAGGATGAGGATGATGTTGAGCGGTCGATCATGGAGAAAGATTTTTCCGCGCTGTCCTTAGAATACAAGTTGGCTAACATTAATCAGGTCAAGTCCTTCAGCAGATATCTGAATGAAATTCATTGCTTTTATACGGACCGGCAGGTGGATTTTGACATGCTGGAGGAATTCACTCCGGAACAGATTCAGCGTATTGCGCCATTAGAGTATGAGCGATGGCTACGGGAGCATCAGTCGATGGGATGGAGGAGCGGTGATCTATACGAATATGTGCCGGTGCCGCGTGATGCCGACGAGAGCTCATTTCGCGCAGCGCTTCGTGAGCAGACGCGCTGTCACAAGTTCGTTTTGGACGGAGAACTGACAAAAGAGCGGATCCTCTCACACTATCAGGAGCATCTGCCGGAATATGAAAAACAAATAGACTCTCAGCCATTCAACAGTATGCTGAAACTGATGAGAAAGTTTGACGGCGTACGCATCTATCAGTATTACACTTAAGGGAACGGACGGGTGGCGTATTGCTCCCCGCGAGTGTATAAGATCTGAAAAAAAGAAACCTCAGAATTGCCTTAAAAGCATTTCTGAGGTTTCTTGATCTGAGCGATGGGGGGATCGAACCCCCGACAACTTGATTAAAAGTCAAGTGCTCTACCGACTGAGCTAATCGCCCATATTCTATTAATATGAAATGAACCGCCCTTCAGGCGGTTCTTCCAATGCCCAGAACCGGAATCGAACCAGTGACACGAGGATTTTCAGTCCTCTGCTCTACCAACTGAGCTATCTGGGCAAAATAGCGGGAGTAGGATTTGAA
>CADCIK010000001.1 GCA_902801415.1 uncultured Lachnospiraceae bacterium | reverse complement strand
GTTTCTTCGCAGAGCATACGCCAACAGCCCCTTCTGCCTGCGTCCCTGCGGGAAATGGGCAGAGGACGAATATGACGGTGTGCGGAAAGAATTTGAGGATTTCCGGGCTGAGAACAGCGACTGGCTCCCTGATTTTGCCCTGTTCAGCGCCGTGAAAGAACATTATGACGGCCTGATGTTTATGGTATGGCCCGAGGATATAAGGCTCCGTAAAAAGGACGCCATGGACCACTACAGAACAATGCTTGACGAAGAGGTACGATTCTATGAATTTCTTCAGTATCTGTTCGCTGCACAGTGGAAGAAGCTGAAGGATTATGCCAACGGAAAGGGGATCAGGATCATCGGCGATATTCCGATCTATGTGGCCTTTGACAGCGCTGACACCTGGAGCCATCCAGAGCTGTTTGAGTTTGATGAGAAAGGATTTCCTACGGTAGTTTCAGGCGTTCCGCCGGACGCGTTTTCGGCAACCGGGCAGCTGTGGGGCAATCCGATCTACCGCTGGGAATATCACAAAAAGACCGGTTATGAATGGTGGATCCGCCGCCTCGAGCAGATGTTCCGCCTTTACGATGTTGTCAGGATCGATCATTTCCGCGGATTTGACGAATACTGGGCAATTCCTTACGGAAGTCCCACTGCGATGGAAGGCAAATGGTGCAAAGGCCCGGGTTACGAACTCTTTGCAGCTGTCAAAGAGAAGCTGGGCAAGCAGGACATTATTGCGGAGGATCTCGGGTATCTGACCAAATCGGTCCTTCGCCTCGTCAAAAAGACCGGATATCCCGGCATGAAAGTCCTTCAGTTTGCCTTTGATGGAGACGCGGACAACGCTTATCTGCCTCACAATTATCCCACAAACGCCGTTGTCTATACAGGTACGCACGACAATGATACGACGCGCGGATGGTTTACGACCGCAGACAGGAAGCAGAGAAAATTTATCAAAAAATACGCTGACATTCACAGCAGCCGCACCGCCACATGGGATCTGATCCGGCTCGCAATGCGCAGTGTTGCCAATACAGCGATCATTCCGATCCAGGATTATCTCGACATCGGTTCAGCAGGCAGGATCAACACGCCCTCCACAGTCGGCGGGAACTGGTGCTGGAGACTGCTTCCGGGTGAACTGACGCCGGAACTTGCCGCTTCCATGAAGGAATTCGCGGGAATTTACGGAAGAATCGGCAAATAAGCAGTTTTCCATGTTGGAAATTTGAAAGATGTTGTGATATAATGCACTGTAATTGCGTAAACCAGACAGGAGGATAGTATTCAATGAGCGTAACCGTTGAAAAACTGGAAAACAGTATGGCGAAACTCACCATCGAAGTGAGCGCCGAAGAATTTGATAAAGCAATTGATAAAGTATATCGTAAGCAGAGAGGCAGGATCAATGTTCCCGGCTTCCGTAAGGGCAAAGCTCCCAGAAAGCTCATCGAGCAGATGTACGGCACCGGCGTATTCCTTGAGGACGCCATCAATGATACGATCAACAGCACATATCCTGAAAACGCGCAGAACTGCGAGATCAGCAATGAGATCTCTTCCAATCCCGAGATCGACGTTGTCCAGGTTGAGGCCGGAAAGCCTTTCATCTACACAGCAGTTGTTGCAGTTAAGCCTCCGGTAGGCCTTGGCAAGTACAAGGGCGTAGAGGTCGAGAAGCCTGAGATCAGCGTATCCGACGAGGAAGTAGAAGCTGAGCTTAAGAAAGAGCAGGAAAAGAACGCGACATACAATGACGTAACAGACAGAGCAGTCGCGGATGG
This sequence comes from uncultured Lachnospiraceae bacterium, assembly GCA_902801415.1. GTDB lineage: Bacteria > Bacillota > Clostridia > Lachnospirales > Lachnospiraceae > CAG-791. The sequence goes on along the minus strand of CADCIK010000001.1, from coordinate 180,518 downwards.
CGACAGAGTCAACCTCAACTTTGAGGGCTTTGTTGACGGCGTTGCATTCGAAGGCGGCAAGGGTGAGGATTATCCCCTGACCATCGGATCCGGTTCCTTTATCCCCGGTTTCGAAGAGCAGCTGATCGGCGCTGAGATCGGCAAAGAGATGGATGTCAATGTGACATTCCCCGAGAATTACCAGTCTGCAGATCTGGCAGGAAAGCCCGCAGTATTCAAGTGCACGATCCTCAAGATCACAGAGAAGGTCCTTCCTGAGCTCAACGACGAGTTTGCTGATGATGTGTCCGAGTTCTCCACACTTGACGAGTACAAGGCTGACATCAGAAAGAACCTCGAAGTCCGCAAGGAAGAGCAGGCCAGAACCGAGAAAGAGAACAAAGTGATCGACGCCATCATCGCTGACTCCGATATCACAATTCCTGAGCCCATGCTCAAGGCACAGCAGGAGCAGATCGTCGATGAGTTCGCACAGAGACTTCAGTCTCAGGGACTTAACATCGATCAGTACTTCTCCTACATGGGCGGAAGCAGAGAGAAGATGATGGATGAGGTGAAGGATCAGGCTGACAAGCGCATCCGCACCCGTCTCGTTCTGGAAGAGATCGTTAAGGCTGAGAATATTGTCGCTACAGAAGAAGATTTTGAAGTCGAGCTCGGCAAGCTTGCAGAAGCTTATGGAACCGATCTTGAGACGATCAAGAAGATCTTCGAAGGCAGAGAGAAAGACAGAATGATGGAGGATATCGCTGTTCAGAAGGCTGTTTCCTTTGTCGCTGACAATGCTGTAGAGAAGTAATTGGGAGGCGGAGTGCAGGAAATCATGCGCTCCGCCGCTTTTATCTCAGCGGCTCGCCCTGCGGGCCTTAAAAGACGATCTGATCACGGCAGCTAACACAACGGATCACTGATCCGGCTTACGTAAAAGATTGGAGATCGAAAATGGCGAATTTTATTCCTTATGTAATCGAACAGACAGGAACCGGCGAGCGTTCCTACGATATTTTTTCCCGTCTCCTTAAGGAGAGGATCATTTTCCTCGGCGATCAGGTGACGGATGCATCTGCCGAGCTCATCGTAGCCCAGATGCTGTTCCTTGAGGGAGAAGATCCCGATAAGGACATTCAGTTCTATATCAACAGCCCCGGCGGATCCATTTCCGCAGGTATGGCGATCTATGACACAATGCAGTTTGTCAAGTGCGACGTATCTACGATCTGTGTCGGCATGGCTGCCAGCATGGGTTCCTTCCTTCTGGCAGGCGGTACAAAGGGTAAGAGATATTCTCTTCCCCACTCTGAGATCCTGATCCATCAGCCTCTGGGCGGAACAGAAGGACAGGCCTCTGATATCGCGATCCAGGCGGCTCATATGGCGGCGGTCAAGGAGAGAATGAACAGACTCCTCGCGCAGAACACCGGCCAGCCCTACGAAAAGATCGTAAGAGATACAGACCGCGACAATTGGATGACACCCGAACAGGCACTTGAATACGGCCTGATCGACAGGATCTATACGACCCGCAAGGAGATTACGGATGGCAGATAAAACGAAAATGCAGCCGCCGCGCAGATGCTCCTTCTGCGGCAGGACAGAGAATCAGGTTTCCAAACTGATCGCCGGCCCGGAAGGCGTTTATATCTGCGACGAGTGCGTTGCGATTTGCGCTGACATTATTGATGAATCCATGCCGGACGACGATTATGTTGACAGTGAGAGCTCTGCAGAGGGGATCAATCTGTTAAAGCCTGCCGAGATCAAAGCATTTCTCGACGAGTATGTGATCGGACAGGACGAAGCCAAGAAAACGCTGGCTGTCTCTGTCTATAATCACTACAAGCGTGTGATCAAAAAGTCCGGAACGCAGGATGACGACGGTGTCGAGCTGCAAAAGAGCAATATTTTGATGCTTGGTCCCACAGGATCAGGCAAAACATACCTGGCCCAGACGCTGGCAAAGATCATCAACGTGCCGTTCGCGATCGCAGACGCCACGACACTCACAGAGGCCGGCTATGTCGGCGAAGATGTGGAAAACATCCTGCTGAAGCTGATCCAGGCAGCGGATTACAATATCGAGCGCGCTGAACTCGGTATCATCTATATCGACGAGATCGACAAGATCTCCAAGAAGGGCGAGAACGTATCGATCACAAGAGACGTCTCCGGTGAGGGCGTTCAGCAGGCGCTGCTCAAGATCATTGAGGGAACGATCGCGTCTGTACCTCCGCAGGGCGGCCGCAAGCATCCCCAGCAGGAGCTGATCCAGATCAACACGACCAATATCCTGTTCATGGTAGGCGGCGCTTTCGACGGACTCGAGAAGATCATCAACGCGCGCATGGACCGCAGATCCATGGGATTCAACGCCGCGGTTCAGGGTAAGGACACCAAGAAAATGGATGAGACACTCAGGCAGGTCCTTCCCCAGGACCTGGTCAAGTTCGGACTGATCCCCGAATTTATCGGACGTGTGCCGGTCGTCACAACGCTCAATGAGCTTGACCGGGACGCGCTGATCCGGATCCTGAAGGAGCCTAAGAACGCGCTGATCAAGCAGTACAGAAAGCTGTTCTCCTATGACGGAGTGAAACTTTCCTTTGAAGACGATGCGCTCGACGCGATCGCGGACCTGGCTGTGGAAAGAAAGACCGGAGCCAGAGGACTCCGTTCCATTATGGAAAAGGCCATGATGGATGTCATGTACACGATCCCTTCCGACAATACGATCAAGGAATGCGTCATTACCAAGGCCTGTGTCCTGGACGGCGCTTCACCTCTGATCATCAGGGAGAGACCGGAGATCAAGACGATCGACCTTTTAGAGGCCAATTGAGGAGATCACGAGGATATACAACAGAAATGAATTCGCTTCTGCATCCTTATGCGGAAGCGAAATCTTTATACTGATGTTCCAACAGAAAGGAAATCTATGATCATTAAGACCGTTAATCTCGAGACAGTCTGCGGCATCACCAGCAAACTTCCCGAAAATACCAGGCCGGAATTCGCGTTCGCGGGCAAGAGCAACGTCGGCAAATCAACACTGATCAACGCGCTGATGAACCGCAAATCCTATGCCAGGACAAGCTCCACACCGGGCAAAACACAGACGATCAACTACTACAACATCAACGACGAGTTTTATCTGGTGGATCTGCCCGGATACGGATACGCGACAGCGGGCGTCAAAGTCAAGCAGAAGTGGGGGAAGATGATCGAGAACTATCTCCACACCAGCAAGATGCTGGAAGCGGTTTTCCTCCTGGTCGATGCGCGGCACGAACCTTCCGACAATGATGTCATGATGTTTGACTGGGTCGTCGCTGCGGGCTTTACGCCTTATATCATTGCGACCAAATCCGACAAACTTAAGAGAAGTCAGATCGCTAAGCAGACTGCTATGATCCGAAGGACTTTCAAGGAGAAGAGCAAAGCGAGCCATGAAGTGAGCTTTGAGGTGATTCCCTTCTCCGGTTTGAACAAAGCGGGCCGGGAAGAACTCTATAATATACTGGAAGGATTTCTTCACAAAGACGAACCTATGGTATAATAGTAAGTAGTTTTCCGTCTATCCAGTGGCAGGGATTCTCTGCTGTCCGAACAGATTTTAAGAATGTGAATCGGAGGGGATCATGAAGAGCTTTACGACCAACCGCATTGTGTTTGCAATTGGAGCTTCCGTTTTAGGTATCATATTGCTGATCTGGCCGGGTACGAGCCTGATCATTATGGCTAAATGCATCGGCGCAGCTGTTGCGATCGGCGGACTTTTTGCTGCATATCAGTTTTTTAGAGATCACGATTCCGCAGTAAAATCGCTGCTTCTTGTTATGGCCGCCGTAATGATCATCTGCGGAGTAGTTATCTTCCTTCATCCGGAGGAACTCGTCAAGCTGATTCCCATGATCATGGGAATACTCGTCCTGCTCAGCGGCATTATCAATCTCGGCGAGACATTTACTCTTTCAAGACAGCGGTACAACAGATGGTGGCTCTCTCTGATCATAGCGGTTCTTACGATCGGAGCCGGTATTTTCCTGATCACCAGGGCCTTCAGCCTGGCAGCGCTCATTACACGGATCGCAGGCGGGATCCTGCTCTTTGACGGCCTCTCGGACCTCTGGGTCATCTCCAGAGTATCCAAGGCTGATAAGGACGCGCAGGCTGTGGATGTGAAGGCTGAGGAAGTGAAGACTGAGGCGGCGCCCGGACAGGCACCTGCAGAACCGGAAAGCTCTGCGCCTGTGAGCCCCGCAGCAGATACGGAAGCGAAAGCTCCTGTACAGAATTCCCCTGATACGGAAGCGGCAGTACCCGTGCAGCCCGCGCCTGACCAGACAGCATCTGCACCGGTACAGACAGAAATCAATCAGGAACCCGAAGCTGCAGCGCCGGAGAAATCTGCAGACAGATCAGAAGCTGAACCTGCATCGCCGGACCCTGAGCCTTACAAGCCGGAGCTGTCTTTTGGCGAAGAGGAGACACCTGCATATATGAATCAGGAGGAACAGGACGGAGAGTACAAACCGCCTGTATCCGGCAGCGCTGATCCGATCACGCCGGAAGACCCTGACAAGTGACCGGGAGAATGATTCAAAGTGATAATATGCGGCAGGCCTTTGCATTTCGATGTGCGAAGGCCTGTTTTATATTTTTTGTCAAAATACTGCTTGACAAGTGATTAGCGCGTGTTATAGTAGTTATAGAACAAAGAATTTAAGCAAGGAGGACTTTTCTATGAATATCCAGAAATTTACACAGAAGTCCATTGAAGCTGTGAATCAGTGTGAGAAGCTTGCATATGAATATGGTAATCAGCAGGTCGAACAGGAGCATCTGTTATACAGTCTTTTGACGATTGAAGACAGTCTGATCCTGAAACTGATCCAGAAGATGGAAATTGACCCGCAGGAATTCAAACAGAGAGCGGAGAGAGCACTTGCCGGCGTCAACAAGGTGCAGGGCTCGGAATCCCGCGTCTATATCAGCGGTGATCTCAACAAAGCGCTTCTCGGCGCAGAGAGTGAGGCCAAGCAGCTCGGTGACGAGTATGTGAGTGTGGAGCATCTGTTCCTGTCCCTCATCCGCAACGCGGACCGCGTTCTCAAGAAGATCTTTGCGGATTATGGAATTACAAGAGACAGTTTTCTGAAGGCCCTGTCGACTGTCAGAGGCAATCAGAGAGTGACTTCGGATAATCCGGAGGCAACCTACGATACGCTTGCCAAGTACGGCGAGGAACTCGTCGGAAAAGCGAGAGACCAGAAACTGGATCCCGTCATTGGAAGAGACGCGGAGATCCGCAATGTGATCCGCATCCTCTCCAGAAAGACCAAGAACAATCCCGTTCTGATCGGTGAACCCGGCGTCGGCAAGACGGCGGTCGTTGAAGGACTTGCCCAGAGAATAGCAGCAGGCGACGTGCCTGAGGGGCTCAAGGACAAGAAGATCTTCTCCCTGAATATGGGATCTCTGGTCGCAGGCGCCAAGTACAGAGGCGAGTTTGAGGAGAGACTTAAGGCCGTTCTGGAGGACGTCCGCCAGAGTGACGGCGAGATCATCCTCTTTATCGATGAGCTGCATACGATCGTCGGAGCAGGCAAATCGGAAGGCGCTATGGACGCAGGCAATATGCTTAAGCCCATGCTGGCCAGAGGCGAACTGCACTGCATCGGCGCTACGACCCTCAAGGAGTACAGACAGTATATTGAGAAAGACGCCGCACTGGAAAGAAGATTCCAGCCTGTCATGGTCGATGAGCCGACCGTAGAGGATACTATTTCCATTCTGCGAGGCCTCAAAGAGCGCTATGAAGTCTATCACGGCGTCAAGATCATGGACAACGCATTGGTGAGCGCCGCGGTGCTCTCCAACAGATATATTTCGGACAGATTCCTGCCCGACAAGGCCATCGACCTTGTGGACGAAGCCTGCGCGCTGATCAAGACAGAGATGAACTCCCTGCCCACTGAACTCGATGAACAGCAGAGGAAGATCCTGCAGCTGGAGATCGAGGAGACAGCGCTCAAGAAAGAAGATGACAAGCTCAGTCTGGAGCGCCTGCAGGATCTGCAGAAAGAACTTGCAGAGCTCAAGGAATCTTTTGCAAGCCGCAAGGCGCAGTGGGAGAATGAGAAAGCGAGAGTGGACCAGCTCTCCAGGATCCGCGAGCAGATCGATCAGGTCAACGGAGAGATCCAGAAAGCACAGCAGAAGGGTGACCTGAACAAGGCTGCCGAACTGCAGTACGGCACACTGCCGTCCCTGAAAAAGCAGCTTGCGGAAGAAGAGAACAAGATGAAGGATGTCTCCCTTGTTCACGAGAGGGTCACGGAAAATGAGATCGGCCGCATTGTATCGCGCTGGACGGGAATCCCAATCAGCAAGCTGACCGAGAGCGAGCGCAGCAAGACCCTGCATCTGGACGATGAACTCCACAGAAGAGTGATCGGACAGGATGAGGCGGTCACGAAAGTCTCTGAGGCGATCCTCAGAAGCAAGGCCGGCATTAAAGACCCCACTAAGCCGATCGGATCCTTTATGTTCCTGGGACCTACCGGCGTAGGTAAGACAGAACTTGCCAAAGCACTGGCACAGGCCCTGTTCGATGACGAGAAGAATATCGTCCGCATCGATATGAGTGAATACATGGAGAAATTCTCCGTATCCAGACTGATCGGAGCGCCGCCCGGATACGTCGGATATGAAGAAGGCGGTCAGCTGACGGAGGCGGTTCGCCGCAAACCTTACAGCGTCGTACTGTTCGATGAGATCGAGAAAGCGCATCCGGATGTCTTCAACGTCCTGCTGCAGGTACTCGACGACGGACGGATCACAGATTCCCAGGGAAGGACCGTGGACTTCAAGAATACGATCCTGATCATGACGTCCAATATCGGCGCGCAGATGATCCTGGCAGATCTGGAAGACAATGTCGGCGAAGACGGCGAGATCACGGAAGCTACGCAGAAGGGCGTTATGGACCTCCTGCACAGCCATTTCCGCCCCGAATTCCTCAACAGACTTGATGAGATCATTCTCTTCAAGCCTCTGACCAAGGACAATATTGCCGGCATCATAGACCTGATCATCGAAGACCTCAACAAGAGACTGGAAGACAGACAGATCACGATCCGCCTTACGGACAAAGCCAAGAAATTTGTCGCTGACGCGGCTTATGATCCCTCTTACGGCGCAAGGCCGCTCAAGAGATATATCCAGAAGCATGTCGAGACGCTCTCCGCACGGCTGATCCTGCAGGATGAAGTGGAAGAGGGCGATATCATCGAGATCGACGTGGAGAACGGAGAACTCGGAGCCTATGTCGTCAGTTATGAAGATTAATATCAAGCGCAGATAGTGCATAAAAGAGCACCGAATGGTGCTCTTTTTTATTGTTTTCGAAGGAAAACACACTAATAGAGCTGTTTTTTCTTTATCAGCAAAGAATTTGATAAAGAATTATCGATAATGGATGTTAATAATTATCAAAATAGTGTAGAATGAGGCAAGATCCAAAAAGACGGGTCTTTTATTTGGTGCAATAAAATATGATCTGTTAGACCGGATCAACAAAGAATCTTACTTGTAACCGAAAGGAGAAGGGAATCGATGGCTAATATGGCTTTTCGGGGAACCCCCAAACAAGAACGCGAGCTTCGTAAATTTATCAGGAAGCACAAGGACCAGCCTGGCGCTATGATGCCTGTACTGCAGGAAGCACAGGGAATCTACGGATATCTGCCCAGGGAAGTGCAGGAGATCATCGCAGAAGAGATGAATGTGCCGCTTTCACAGGTTTTTGGCGTAGCGACATTTTATTCACAGTTCACATTGACACCTAAGGGAGAGCACACTGTCAGTGTATGTCTCGGCACGGCCTGCTATGTTAAAGGCGCGGATAAGATCCTTTCTGCGATTGAAGAACGCCTGGGGATCAAAGCCGGCGAATGTACACCGGACGGCTTCTTCTCCATCGACAGCTGCCGCTGTCTGGGTGCCTGCGGACTTGCTCCCGTCATGACTGTTGACGGAGAAGTTTACGGCAAATGCACACCGGAATCCGCAGTGAAGATCATTGATTCCTACTACGAGGAGGTGTAAGCCATGGCAATGACATTTGAAAAGCTCAATGAGATCAAGAATAACAACCGAGAGCTGGTCATGGTCCGCAGACTGGTCGCTTCCAAGGCTGAGGAAATGGCTAAACACACTGCCTATCGCAAGCAGATCCTTGTCTGCGGCGGTACCGGATGTACTTCCTCCGGAAGCCACAAGGTAGTGGAAGCCCTCGAGAGCGAGATCAAAGAGAAAGGCATTACAGACGTCCTCGTTGTTAAGACCGGATGTTTTGGCCTCTGCGCACTGGGCCCTGTCGTTATTGTATATCCGGAAGGCGCTTTCTATTCACAGACAACGCCTGAAGGCGCAAAGCGCATCATTGATGAGCACATTATGAAAGGCATGATCTGCAAGGATCTTCTGTATCCCGAGACTGTGCATGAGGACGGCGAGATCCTTCCTCTGAGCCAGACCAATTTCTATGCCAAGCAGATGCGTATCGCGCTGAGAAACTGCGGCGTGATCGACCCCGAGAATATCGAGGAATATATCGCTCTGGACGGCTATCAGGCACTGTATAAGGTCCTGACATCCATGACCCAGGATCAGGTTATTGACGTTATGCTCGCATCCGGACTTCGCGGAAGAGGCGGCGCAGGATTCCCTACAGGCAGAAAGTGGGCGTTCTGTAAAGCGACCAAGTCCGATATCAAGTATGTATGCTGCAACGCGGATGAAGGCGATCCGGGCGCGTTCATGGATCGTTCCATTCTGGAAGGCGACCCTCACGCAGTACTCGAGGCTATGGCGATCGCAGGTTATACGATCGGCGCCAGCCAGGGTTATGTCTATGTGCGTGCGGAGTACCCGATCGCTGTTGAGCGTCTCAAGATCGCGATCAAGCAGGCCAGAGAGTACGGCCTTCTCGGCAAGAATATTTTCGGTACAGACTTCTGCTTTGACGTTGAGATCCGTCTCGGCGCAGGCGCATTCGTATGCGGCGAAGAAACAGCTCTGATGACTTCCATCGAAGGTAAGCGCGGCGAGCCTCGTCCCAGACCTCCGTTCCCGGCAGTCGAAGGCCTCTTCAAGAAGCCCACAGTTCTCAACAACGTTGAGACATATGCAAACGTCGCGCAGATCATCCGCAAGGGTCCGGAGTGGTATTCCGCGATTGGAACAGAGACTTCCAAGGGTACCAAAGTATTCGCGCTCGGCGGCAAGATCACTAACGTAGGTCTTGTTGAAGTTCCCATGGGAACAACCCTTCGCACGATCATCGAAGAGATCGGCGGCGGTATTCCTAACGGCAAGAAGTTCAAAGCGGCCCAGACCGGCGGTCCTTCTGGCGGATGTATTCCGTCTGTCCACATTGACACACCTATCGATTATGAGAGCCTTGCGAAGATCGGCTCCATGATGGGATCCGGCGGACTGATCATTATGGACGAGGACACCTGCATGGTCGATATCGCGAAATTCTATCTGGAATTCACCTGCGAGGAGTCCTGCGGCAAGTGCTCACCCTGCAGGATCGGTACCAAGCGTCTCCTTCATATGCTCGACGACATCACAAAGGGCAACGCGACTCTGGAAGAGCTGGATAAGATCGAAGAGCTGGCAGCGCATATGAAGGTCTCCTGCCTGTGCGCTCTGGGCCAGACGGCATCCAACCCCGTTGTCTCCACACTCAGATATTTCCGCGAGGAGTATATTGAGCACATCGTCAATAAGAGATGCGCGGCTAAGAAGTGTAAAGAACTGCTGCACTATGTGATCGATCCCGACAAGTGCAAAGGCTGCACGCTCTGCTCCAGAAACTGCCCTGTTGGCGCGATCAGCGGAAAGGTGAAAGAGCCTCACCACATCGACATCAACGTATGCATCAAGTGCGGACTTTGCAAACAGAACTGTAAGTTCGACGCTGTCTATATGGACTAAGGAGGGATCATAAACGTGAAGAAGATGATCAATTTAAAGATTAATAATATTCCGGTCACTGTTCCTGAAGGCACAACTGTCCTTCAGGCAGCAAAAGCGGCCAACATTGAGATCCCTTCTCTTTGCTATCTCAAGGACATCAACTGCATCGGCGCCTGCCGTGTATGCGTTGTTGAGATCAAGGGAAGACGCGGACTCACAGCTGCCTGCACATATCCGGTAGAAGAGGGTCTGGAAGTTCTGACCAACACGGCGACTGTCCGCGCGTCCAGAAAGACCACGATCGAGCTGATCCTTTCCACGCACCACAAGAAATGTCTTTCCTGCGTGCGCGGCAATCACTGCGAACTGCAGAAACTTGCGTATGACTACGGCATTGACGAAGACCACTTCAAGGATGAAGAGCCTCAGTATGAGATCGACGATTCCACGCCTTACGTAGTACGCGACAACAATAAATGTATCCAGTGCCTGCGCTGCGTATCCACCTGCAATAACGTGCAGGGTATCGGCGCCATCGGCCAGATCCGCCGCGGATTTGACGTTCGTGTCGGCTCTCCCTTCGACCAGGGCCTTGATACAACTACTTGTGTCGGCTGCGGCCAGTGTATCGTAGCATGTCCTGTCGGCGCTCTCTATGAGAAGAGCAATATCGACGACGTATGGGATGCGATCGCAGATCCCAAGAAGCAGGTCGTATTCTTTACGGCGCCTTCTATTGCAGCTACACTCGGAGAATGCTTTGACATGGCTCCCGGAACCCATGTCGAGGACAAGATGGTCCAGGCGATCAGAATGCTCGGCGACGTCAAAGTCTTCAACATGAACGTGACAGCGGACCTTACCATCCTTGAGGAGGCCAACGAGCTGATCAGCCGCATCACCTCCAACAAGATGGACAAGCCGCCGCTTCCCATGTTTACATCCTGCTGCCCCGGCTGGATCAAGTTCATGGAGCACAATTATCCCGAGATGCTTCCGCACCTCTCTACCTGCAAATCCCCGCAGCAGATGTTCGGTGCGCTGCTTAAGAGCTACTACTGCCAGAAGAACCACATCGATCCCAAGGATCTGTTTGTAGTTTCTGTCATCCCCTGCACGGCCAAGAAGTTCGAGGTCTCCAGACCTGAGCTTTCCAACCGCGGAATTCCGGATGTCGACGTAGCGCTCACAACCAGAGAGCTGTCCAGAATGATCAAGGGCGCCGGCATCAGCTTCAAGGATCTTGAAGGCCAGGAGTTCGACAATCCGTTCGCGATCGCTTCCGGCGCAGGCAAGATCTTCGGCGCAACCGGCGGCGTTATGGAGGCAGCGCTTCGTACAGCAGCCAATATCCTCGACGGAACCAATGAGAAGGTTGACTTCATGGATGTCCGTGGAATCCCCGGCATCAAAGAAGCGACCTACCGCATTGCCGGCAACGAAGTGGACGTCTGTGTTGCCAGCGGCCTTGGTAATGCAAGAAAGGTCGTGGAGATGGTCAAGAAGGGCGAGAAGAATTATCTCTTCATCGAGATCATGGCCTGCCCCGGCGGCTGCATCAACGGCGGCGGACAGCCCGTACAGAGCGACAGCGTCCGCAACTATGTGGACCTCAAGTCTCTCAGGTCCCAGGTCCTTTACGATTCCGACAAGGAAAATGACCTTCGCTGCTCACACGAGAGCCCTGTTGTACAGATGCTCTACGATGAGTTCCTGGAGAAGCCCGGCAAAGCGAAAGCACACAGCCTGCTTCACACAACATATACATCCAGGAAATAAAGAGGCTCGGATTTAAACAATCACCATATTGATGGTATAATAAGGACCACCGGTTAATCCGGTGGTCCTTATAGTTTTACAGTATTTCGATCGTTAACCTGAGGTGATGTACGTAAGATGAATGCTGAACGTACTATATTCCATGTGGATGTCAATTCCGCCTTTCTCTCCTGGTCGGCGCTCAAGAAGCTTCGCGACGAGCCCGGATCCGTGGATCTTCGCACGATCCCTTCCGCAGTAGGAGGCGATGTAAAGACCCGTCATGGAATTATAACAGCCAAATCCATACCTGCTAAGAAATACGGCATCCAGACAGCAGAACCGGTCGTCAAGGCGCTGCAGAAATGTCCGCAGCTTGTACTGGTACCGCCTGATTTTCAGACCTATCAGGAATATTCCAGGGCTTTGATGGATATTTTGGCACAATATTCGTCTCTGCTGCAGCAGGTGTCCATTGATGAGGCGTATCTGGATATGTCGGACCGAATCGCACCCGGAGACCGCGAAGCTGCGAAAATGTGGGCCATGCGAATTCGGGAGCAGGTGAAAAAGGAACTTGGGTTTACCGTCAATGTCGGCATTTCGACCAATAAGCTGCTGGCCAAGATGGCAAGCGACTTTGAGAAACCGGATCGGACACACACCCTGTATCCGGACGAAGTGCCATCCAAAATGTGGCCGCTTCCAATCGATTCCCTCCATGGATGCGGGAAATCAACCGCGCAGAAACTGCAGCTCATCGGGATCAACACGATCGGTGAGGCGGCTGCCTCGGATCCCATGCTTCTGCAGTCTATACTAGGCCAAAAGAGCGGTGCGTATATCTATAACAGCGCAAACGGCATCAGCAGGTCTCCGGTAGTCGCAGAGAGAGAGCAGGCCAAGAGTATTTCTAATGAACGCACACTTTCTGAGGATATAAACAGGGAGAATTATCAGACGGACGGCATACCCGTGATCCGGGGATTGTCGCAGAAAGTCGCTTCACGCATGCAGAAAAAGGGACTTGTGGGACAGACCGTCACTTTGCAGGTCAAATCCTCGGAATTTGAACGCTATTCCAGACAGATGTCACTTTCAGAAGCCACCGACAGGGCAGAGGAGATCGAATCGGCGGCTCTTATGCTCGCAGACCGCCTTTTAAACGGACCTGACGGGCTCTTTGAGGCCGGAATGACGATCCGCCTGATCGGCGTAGGCGTATCAAAGCTTACGCAGAAGCAGATCCACCAGATGGATCTCTTCGAGTGGGCCGATCAGAATCTGGAAGAGGAGAAGCGGAAAGAAGAGAAGCGCCGCGCAATCGCTGAAGAAAATGAAAAGCGAAATGCCAAGCAGGCCCGATTGAATAAAATGATGGAGACGATCAACAACCGCTATGGAACAGGTACGGTAAAGAAAGGGGAGACATGAAAAGATTATTAGCAAGTCTTGAGAACGGAACAGCAGACGAGGCACATGTCGCTGCTCTGAAGGAAGAAGTGGAAGCGGCTATGGAGGCACATAAATGATCCCGATCATTGACATGCATTGTGACACCATCTACGCAATCTATAAGCAGCGCTGTAAGGGCAGAGAGATCAGCCTTAGAAACAACGATCTGCATGTGGACCTTGTGAGAATGAAAGAAAGCGGATATATGGGTCAGTGCTTTGCCATGTTCACATATCTGCCGGAGATCCTTGAAGCGGGAATCGATCCCCTGGACTATGCAAAGGCGCTTCTGGACATACTGGATGAAGAGCTCAAATCGAATGAAGATCTGATAAGGCCTGCGCTTACTGCACAGGATATACGGCAGAATTACCGCGACGGGCTGCTTTCCTGTATCAGAACGATCGAAGAAGGCGCCGTGTATAAGGGAGACCTCAATAACATCCGATATTTCTATGACCGCGGTGTGAGAAAATCTACGCTGACTTGGAACTTCGAGAATGAGCTCGCCTTTCCGAACCGCGCATATAAGGATCCTGTTACAGGAGAATACCATGTGACACCGGAAACTGAACGCGGTCTCAAGAAAGCGGGACGGGACGCTGTACAGCTTATGGAAGAACTTGGTATGCTGATCGATGTCAGCCATCTGGGAGATGCAGGCATTCTTGAGATTCTCGACATAGTGGATCCGCATACACCTGTAATAGCGAGTCACTCCAATGCACGTGCCGTTACCGCGCATCCGCGCAATCTCACCGACAAGATGCTTCGCTGTATAGCAGAGCATGGCGGCGTGACGGGCATCAATTTCTGCGCTGATTTCCTGACGAGTGACGGAAAGGGAGTGAGCCGCGTCAGTGATATGATCGCTCATATAGAGCACATCAGAAATGCGGCAGGTATTGACGCGATCGGCCTTGGGACGGATTTTGACGGGATCGATGATACACTGGAGATCAGCGGAGCCGGCCGGATGCAGATGCTTGCGGACGCACTGTCTCTGTCAGGATTCACAGAGGATGAAATCGAAAAGATCTTCTGGCGCAATGTTATGCGTGTTTACGAGGAAGTTCTGTGATGATCATTGGTCTTTTGACAAAAGATTGTTCTTTACGCTTGTTATTGTATCCCTACGTTATTGATATGATATAATAAGCAAAAGACATATACTTTGTCAGAAAGGAGAGTAAGCATATGAACTCCATATTGATCAAAGATACCACACGTGAAGAGAGGATCCGCATAGTCCATCAGGCGCTTTGGGGTGCATGCGGGATCGATTGTGAATTCTGTTCCGGATGTGACAACCGCGGAGGCGGCAGAACAGAAAGCATTTACCAGCCGTATATCGACGGGATCAAAGAGATCCGGGAGATCAACGCGGAATTCCGCGCGCCGTTTGTCCGCGGGTGAAGCTGCGGTGCGCCGCAATATTACCTTGCGCCGTAAAGACCGGGTGATATGATTTGGAAACAGATGATAACAGGAGGAATTATGATGATCAACGCGCCAGAGATTGCAGGATCGACCGCTGAAGAGCGAAGAGCTTTCATCAAAACCAAATATCCCTGTATTGCCGACTGCGATATGTGCGGCCTGTGCAAAGTGTTCCGCGGCAAAGATGCAGAACACGCTTATGCAGACTATATAAGCGGAAAACGTACTTATGCGGATGTATCGGCGGATTACAGACGGAGATAGTCTGACAGAAGCTAAAGGAGAAATATGTTAAAGAGGTTTTTAAGCGGACTGGATCAGAAATACCTGAAGATATGCGTATATGCGGCAGTTACAGTCCTTCTGACCGGTATCGCAGCGGTACTGCTTTCAGGTACGGGGCCTGTCTGGTCAAGGCTGGGGGCAATCTTCAGCGCCGTTCTCAAACCGATCATTATAGGAGGGATCATCTGGTATCTCCTCCTGCCGGTAGTGAATCGGTTTGAGAAATTTTTTAACAGAGATAAGAAGCGCGGATATGCAAGGCCGGCCAGCGTACTCATTACATTTGGCATCATTGCAGCAATACTCATCACAGCGCTGATCATGATCATTGTATCCATTTATAAAAATCTTGGGGCACTGAGTCTGGATTCAATTACCAGTGTATACTCGCAGCTGGAAGAAGAGTATCAGGATTTCAGCAAGTATCTGGAACAGATCATGCAGACTCTTAATTTTTCAAGCGGCAGCATCTCGTCGATCCTTAAGGGGGTGACGAGTGCTTTAGAAAACTTCTTCTCAGGCCTGTTGTTCGGCGTCATTTTTGCTGTCTATTTCCTGTTGGATGAAAAGAACAGCATTGTCTCCTATTGGGGACGCGCTTTCCGTCTGATCTTTGGAGATAAGCATAAGAATGAATTCATGATTTTTATGAAAGACGCGGACAATGCATTTTCAGGGTATATACGAGGGCAGATGGTGGATGCCGCTATTGTAGGCGTGCTTTCTTCTATAGCACTCTCGATTGCAGGCATTCCCTACGCCGTATTGATCGGTATTTGCATGGGATTCGGCAATCTGATCCCCTATTTTGGGCCTATTATCGGCTATGCTGCAACAGTCATCGTGTGCATTCCATCCGGGGACTGGGGCAAAATGATCCTGGGAGTCGCGATCATAGCGATCATTATGTTTATTGACGGCAACATCATCAATCCAAGACTTCTTTCTGCAAATGTTGACGTCCATCCTTTGCTTGTTGTCGCCGCCCTTCTTGGAGGCGGTGTGCTTGCTGGTTGCCGTCCCGACGGCCGCGCTCCTGAAACTGCAGTTTGACAGATATCTGCAGAAGCTGGAAGACAGTAAGGAGAGCATGCTGTCGTAAAGTATTAGGGGTCTGACCCCATTACAAAATTGTTAACTGTGAAACAATTACGTAATGGGGTCAGACCCCATAAAAAAAGGAAAACGCGTTTCGCGTTTTCCTTTTTAAGTAGCGAGAGGGGGACTTGAACACCCTCATTAAAAATGTAACTGCTAAAAAAGCTGATAAATAAAGGAAAAAACGGCATCAGAACGCGCGAAAAACGGCAAAAACGGCGAGTGCATACAAAAGTGCATACAAGATTTTAAAAAGCCGAAAAACAAGGGAAAAACGAAGGAAAAAGAAAGAGGGGGAACGGGAACCGTTAGGGGGCGTGCTCCCTCTCTTTTTGCAAACATAGGAAAAGATCACGAAAGAAAGAGAGAAAAAATAAAAGAGAGAATAAGAAAAGAGGGAGAAAAGAGCCCGCTGCCGTGTATGCTAGATATTAACAAAATGTTACAAATACAGGGGATGTATGCACTTGCGAGAGGGGGCGTGTTTTTAAATTTTCTTTTAATCATATATGGGGTAAAATGATAAAAGAGAGGTGATATATATGACAGACGCACAGGCCCGCGAGGCAGCAAGACAATTTTATTACCGCTGGAACGGAAAAGGAAAAGAGGACGAAGACGCGCGCAGCTATTGGATTGAGCTTCTTCACGACATTTTAGGCGTTGAGGACGTCACACAGCGCGTGCAGTTTGAAAAGAAACTGACCGGGGCGAAGGGCAGCACGGAGAGAATAGATGTCTATATCCCGGAGACGCGCGTTATCATAGAACAAAAGTCACTCGGGATCCCGCTTGACAAACCGCAGGCCGGACACGACGGCAAAACGCCTTACGAACAGGCGAAGGGGTATGACAACTATCTGCCGTATGAAGAACGGGCACGGTGGATCGTTCTCTCCAATTTTCGTGATATTTGGATTTATGACCTGAATACACGGAAGCCGGAACCGGTAAAGCTTACATTGGATGAGCTGCCGGCGAAGTATCATCTTTTGGACTTCCTTGTTAAAAAAGATACAAAAAAGATAACGGAAGAAGTCGAACTGTCGAAAGCAGCGGGCGAACTTGTCGGAAAGATCCGTGACCGCTTCCTGACACAGTATAATGACCCACTGGCAAAGAGAACGCAAAAGAGCCTTAATATATTATGTGTCCGCCTGGTATTTTGTTTCTATGCAGAGGATGCGGGGCTGTTCGGCGCGAAGGACGCTTTCAGCCGGTATATATTGCAGTACAAACCCGGAGACATACGCGGAAAGCTCGTGGAGTTGTTCAAGGCGCTTGACAAACCCTTACAAGACCGCGCTGACATGTATCTGCCGGAAGAGGTGGAGGCCTTCCCATACGTCAACGGCGGCCTGTTTTCTGACGAGAACATAGTCATTCCTAAAATAACGCAGGAGCTTAAAGACACGCTCGCAGAGGCGGCGAAGTTTGACTGGTCGAAGATTTCTCCCACGATATTCGGCGCGGTGTTTGAGTCCACGCTGAACCCGGAAACGAGACGGGCCGGGGGAATGCACTACACCAGCATAGAGAATATTCACAAGGTCATAGACCCGCTGTTTTTAGATGACTTGCGGGCGGAGCTGGAAGAGATAAAGAAAATACAGGTCCCCGGAACACAGAAGAAAAAGCTGAAAGAATACCAGAAAAAACTGGCGGGGCTCGTGTTCTTTGATCCGGCCTGCGGCAGCGGGAATTTTTTGACGGAGACATACCTTTCACTGCGACGGATTGAAAACGAGGTCCTTCGGCTGATCGTGGCGGCGGACTCCAAGACGATGACCGGGCAGATAACGTTCGGCTTCGAAGAGGAGTCACCGATACAGGTGAGCATACATCAGTTCTACGGCATAGAGATAAATGATTTTGCTGTTTCCGTGGCACAGACGGCTTTATGGATAGCTGAGTCACAGACCATGAAAGAAACGGAAGACATAGTACATCAGAGCCTGGACTTTTTCCCGCTGAAAGAATATAAGGGCATAAAGGAAAAGAACGCACTGCGCGTGGATTGGAGAGACTGCGTTCCGGTCGAAAGGCTGTCATACATTATCGGAAACCCGCCGTTTGTGGGGCAGTCAGTCAGAACAAAAGAGCAGGCGGAAGAAATGTCTCTTATATGGGGCGCGGGTTCGGTTGAGACAAAATTGGATTACGTTATTTGCTGGTATAAAAAGGCGGTCACGCTGATTAAAGGCGCCGGAAAGAAAATAAAGGTCGCGTTTGTTTCTACAAATTCTATTTGTCAGGGTGAGTCAGTTCCTACATTCTGGCGATATATGATGAGTGAAGGAACGATTATAGACTTCGCACACAGGACCTTTATATGGGATAGTGAGGCCTCTGACAAAGCGGTCGTGCACTGTGTTATTGTCGGTTTTTCTATTGGAGACGACAACAAAAAGAAGCTTCTCGTTGAAACGGAGTCAAAAAGCTATGTTGACCACATAAACCCGTATTTGCTCGCAGCTCCAGATATATGGATTGAAAACAGGATCAATAAACCGAAAAACGGAATGCCGAAAATGACAACAGGCAGCCCTCCGACAGATGACGGAGCTCTGACACTAACAGCAGAAGAAAAAGAAGAAATGCTCCGGAAATATCCTGTTTTGAACAAGTATATAAGGCCGTTTATTGGCGCTCGTGAGTTTTTACATGACAAAGTTGGGAGCTTTTCAAGATATTGCCTGTGGTTCAAGGACGGAAACCCGTCCGAATACTCAAAGATACCGGAGATAAAAGAGAGACTGCAAAGAGTACAGAAACTAAGAAGCAGAAGCAATGCGGACAGAATACAGAAAATGGCGCAGTATCCTTATTTGTTTTGTCAGATAAGGCAGCCCGAGGAGACATACCTTGTGTTTCCTCGTCATTCATCACAGAACAGGAGATATATCCCGATTGGATTTATTGAACCGGAAGTGATAGCGGGGGACGCGTGCAGTATTATTCCGAACGTTAAGATTTACAGCTTTGGGATACTGACATCGAATGTTCACAACGCATGGCTGCGGGTTGTATGCGGAAGGATAAAGAGCGATTTCAGATATTCCCCAGCTGTTTATAATAACTTCCCCTGGCCCTCTCCGTCCTTAGAACAACGAAAGAGGATTGAAGACACGGCGCGGGGGATCTTACAAGCGCGGGCGCTGTATCCTGACAGCAGTCTTGCGGATTTATATGATCCGTTAACAATGCCGCCGGAATTGAGAAAAGCGCACACGGCGAACGACAAAGCCGTTATGCAGGCATACGGGATGCCGATAAAAGAGACGGACGAAGCTGCCTGCGTTGCGTGGTTGATGCGTCTCTACCAGAAAATGACAGAGAAAAAATAAGAAGGAAGAGAGAGAAAAAAGAGAGAGAAAAAAAAAGAGGGGCTGTTCCGGTTGGGACGGCTCCTCTTTTTAGGGAGTGATATAATAGCATATCATGTATATTATATACCTTTATATACTTTTATGGTAGGACCGGGCAGCGGGTTTTTAAGTATATAATAATAGATAATATATATAAAAAACGGTACGAAATTTTCTGACGGCGTCGAACGGTATCATAAAGAGTGAAAAAAGAGAGAAAAAAGAGAGAAAAAAGGGCAAAAAAAAGGCATGAAATTCGTGTGTTTTTTAGTGTAAAAAAATGCGTTTTTTGCTGTTTTTTGATGAAAAAATACGATATATCGTTAAATTATAAAAATTTTATAAACTGCCGGGCGGTTTAAAAAAGCTGATAAATAAAGGCTTCTTAGGCGGTTAGTTATATATAACGTGTGCAAAAATGAACGTTTTTTGGATAATCGGTAAGAAACGGTAAGAAATTTTCTGACGGCGTACGAATTTTTCTTACGCGGTAAGTTTTTTTCTGTAAAAGAAAAGAAAAAAAATATATTTATATATATAGTGTTTTCCGGCGCGCTGCGCCGCCGGGGAATGTTCTTTCTGCGGGTTTTGAAAATACTATATATATTATTCTGCATGAGAAAAGACTGTCCTTCTGTGGGCTTCGATGATCCTATATTATATTGTCCTGCCGAAGTGCACTGGCTGGGCGGGTGGCCATGTTGTGTGTGGGGCTTTGTGTTAGTCCTTCTGCGGTGGACCTGCTACCGGGGCATAATTAGTAGTACTAACAGTTCCGTGGGCGGCGGGTTTCTCCGGCGGGGCTTTAAAATAAGAACGGGCAGAAGAACGCCTCGCGTTCTTCCATATGGCAAACAGAACTGACGCAGTACGGATCCCATGACGCAGCAACAGACATTAGCAGTACTTCACAAAACACAGGCAGAAACTTTGTAAAATATCCCACTTGAAAACATGCGTTCTTGTTACACTCACATGATAAATATAACTGCAAAACATATATAAAATGTGCAAAATGTATATTTTGTTGTTGACGTGTCCAGAGCAAAGTGCTATAATTGCTATGATGGAAAGAGTAGAAGAAAAGCTACTTTTCCGTCAATCTCATCATCTCCTTTCTGTTTTGAAACACTGGCCGGGCGGGATATTATCCTACCCGGCCTCCCTTATGGGGGGATGATCAATTAAATAAGAAGCGTCCTAAACCGTGCGGGACAGGCAGGCAGCACGGCATGGACCTGTTAAAGACTGGGAAACCGGTCTTTTTTTTGTTGCAATAGGGGAATAGTAAAAAATGGAAAAGAGTAACAAAAGGCCGGGCTGGTATATATCATGGATCAACATGCTTTTACGCTGCTATTGTGAGGCACATCAAAGCTATAAATACTACGGCGCGAAAGGTATCAAGGTATGTGATGAATGGAGACATGATTACCGGGCGTTCGGTCGCTGGGCCGTCACGCACGGCTGGAAGCCGGGCCGCCTCGTGATCGATCGTATTGACCCGAAAGGCGATTACTGTCCGGAAAATTGCAGGTGGGTATCACGAATACAGAGCAACAGAAACAGGACGAATTGTAACTACTTCACGCTGACACTTACCGGAACCGCGAGCCAGTGGGCAGCCTGGGCGGGGATTAAACCGGATACCCTGAGACACAGGCTTGCAGCCGGCTGGGATATAAAAAAGGCAATCGAAACGCCGGTTCCGTAAAAAACACAAAGCAGAAAAGGAGGGAAAGAGAGATGGAAGATAATGGAAAAAGCAAGGAAAATAATAAAAGAGAATATTTCCGAAAATGGAGAGAGGCGCATCCGGGATATGCTGCTAAATACCGCGCGACGCATCAGGAATACAGGGACAGAAACAACGAACAAGGCCGAAAATGGCGTGAAGATCATCCGGAATATCTGAACGAGTGGAGAGACCGGAACCGCGAAAGGGCGAGGGAGTACGGCAGAAAGTACTATTCCGAGAACCGTGAAAAATACCTGGAAAAAGCGAAAGAATGGCGCGAGACACACAAAGCGCAAAAAGCCGAACAAAACAGAAAATACCGCGAAAAGGTAAGGGCCAGAAAAGCGGCAGAAAGAGAGGCCGCTGCCGAATGACGTATGAAGACTATATGCCGGTATTAGAACCAATAATTGATAGTGTATGCTTGAAATTCCGTAACGCAAAAACGGAGCGCGAAGACCTGCGCCAGGAAGCACACCTTGTATTGTTTAAATGTCTGGAAAAATTGCAGGCGGCGCCGGGCGATGGATACAAGCCGCTTGCCCGTGCGATCATTACAAACCGCTTCAAGGAGATCATTCGCGAAGAACACCGCCGCGGACAATGGTCACAATGTGAACTCTCCGATGCAGTCTTATCAAGGGACTGCACAGATGTTACTGTTTCCTTCGACGATGAATATTTTGCAAGGGAGCGGGCACGGTATAGAGAATATTACCGTAAAAACCGCGAGAGGATCCTTACAAGAATACGTGAGAGACGGGCCGCGAACATGGACCGCGAGAGAGAGCATGCGAGACAGTATTACCAGGAACGTCGCGATGAGATCAACGAGAGATGCCGGAAGTACTACCAGGAGCATAAAGAGGAACAAAAGGCGGCACAGAATAAGCGGTATCACTCCATGGACGAGGACCAGAAGGCAAAACGGAGAGAATACAGCAGAAAGTATTACGAAGCCCACAAGGAAGAGATAAAAGAGCGAGAGCTCAAAAAATACTACGAAAGAAAAGCCGCCGGTCAGAAAGGCTACACAGAAGACTGGCTGGAACGTCATCCGGACTATATGCGCGAATGGCGCGAAAACAACCCGGAAAAACAGAGAGCATACAGCCGTAAATACTACGAGACGCACAAGGCAGAAATAAGGGCAAGAAACAAAGAGCGCTGGAACAGAATGAGCGAAGCAGAAAAAGAGCGCAGACGGGCACAGGACCGAGAGAGATACAGAAAAAGGAAAGAAGAAAGAGAGACGGCCTGAGGGCTGTTTTTTTATTTGTAAGAGTGAGCGAAGCGAACAGGAGGAAAGAGATGAACGCGAAGAATATCTGCAGGTATTACAACGTTTTAATGACAATCAATGAAAAGATCAGGGAGATCGAGGGGATCCTTGAAGATCTTAAAAATGGCGTATATGAAGACGAAATGACTTTTAGAACGGCCCGTGCATGTATCGAAACATACGAAGCCGCGCTGGTTGATCACAGGGACTTCAAGAAGGAACTGATAGCGAAAATACAGGCAGAATGCGAAAAGGAAGGATGAGAGGGTGTTCGAAAAAGTGAGCATGTCACACCCTGACATTAAACTCTTTAAAATAACAGCAGATTATAGACCTTTAAATGACAAGAGTCCAACGTATTATGTGCATGGATATTCTGCTGATCATGCTAAAAAACGATTTGAGTCATGCTTTGTTTGGCTAAAAGTATATAAATCTGAAGAGTGTGAGGAAAAGCCTGGTATGTGGATCTCATTAGACAGATAGTTTCGGAAAAGCTGACAGGCGAACGGCAGAAGAAATAAAAGAAAAGAACAAGGAAAACAACGAACCAGCCCCCGAGGCTGTTTTTTAATTCATAGAAATTAGATAGAAAGAGAGGCGGCTGACATGGCCAAAGGCGGAAAATCCGGCGGCCGCGGGAACCCGGAAAACCTGATCCCGCTTAACCGCCGAACAAACATAGAACAAAGAAAAATTGCAACAATGGGCGGCAAAGCAAGCGGCGCCGCCAGACGAAAGAAAGCGGACTTCAAGAAGGTCTTAAACCAAATATTAACCATGAAGGTTCCGGATGACGTCATGAGGGAACAGCTCGAAGCCCTCGGACTTGATCCGGATATGCAGACAGCGCTTAACGCGGCGATGGTGAGAGAGGCTCTCGCCGGATCCGTAAAAGCCGCTGAATACGTTGCGAGATACAGCGGACAGAGCGCGAACACGGAACGAGACGACAGGCAGCAGGACGCGCAGACAGACCGTGCAACAGCAGCGGCGAACCTTGACAGGGCAAAAGAAGAAGCCCTGAAAAAGCAGGTCATAAAGGCAGAAGAAGCCGAAGAAGAGGCCGAAGAAAACGAAGATACATTCCTGACAGCGCTTATGGGAACGGCCGGACAGGACTGGGAAGAAGAGGGAAAAAATGAAGAAAAAGAATAAGTTCCGTTTCTCCCCGTTCTCAAAACGTCAAAGGCAGCTGCTTGATTGGTGGGTTCCGGGTTCACCGGTGGAGAACGCTTCCGGGATCATCGCAGACGGCGCCATTCGAAGCGGTAAAACACTATGCATGTGTATATCGTTTGTTATGTGGGCGCTGACGGCACACGACGGCGAGACACTGGGAATGTGCGGAAAAACGATCGGATCTTTCAGACGCAACGTGCTGGGACCGATGAAACAGGCGCTCCCCGCTCTCGGATATGAGATCACGGACAAACGCGCTGATAATTTGCTGATCATCAAAAAAGGCAAAAAGAGCGCGGAATTCTATATATTCGGCGGCAGAGACGAACGAAGCCAGGACCTCATACAGGGTATTACACTTGCCGGAATATTCCTGGATGAAGTTGTTCTGATGCCACGTAGCTTCGTCGAACAGGCAATTGGCCGTTGTTCCGTCGAAAATTCCAAAATATGGATGAACTGTAACCCCGGCAATAGCGGGCACTGGATCAAGAAAGAATGGATTGACCAGCACAAAGAAAAGCAGATGCTGTATCTCCATTTTACCATGGACGACAACACGAGCCTGTCGAAAGAGATCCGTGACAGATACCGTCGTTTGTACGTCGGTACATGGTTCCGCCGTTACATCCTGGGCGAATGGGTGGCGGCTGACGGTCTTATATATGACATGATCGATACCGAGGCCGACACGGTAGATGCCGAAAGGATCGCGGAAGAATACCGGAAGAAGCACGGGAAAACATTCTGGACGAAAACATTCGTATCTGTTGACTACGGTACAAGCAACGCGACGGCGGCGCTGTTGTGGAGCCTGGGGAGAGATAATACATGGTATATCCGCCGTGAATATTATCACAGCGGCAGGGACTCCGGGAGACAGAAAACGGACCGCCAGTATTCGGAAGATATTATTCACTGGCTGGGTGATGATCTTATGACAATGGATGTCATTATCGTGGACCCCGCTGCCGCGTCCTTCAAAGTGCAATTGGAAGAAGACGGCCTCGAAACGGAAGACGCAGACAACGCCGTTCTCGACGGGATCCGTGAGACAAGCTCCGGACTGGGGAACGGCGAGATAAAGATAGATAAAAACTGCGAAATGTTACTTGAGGAAATATCCGGCTATGTATGGGACTCAACGGCGGCAAAGCACGGCGTCGAGAAGCCCGTAAAGGAAAATGATCACGCATGCGACGCGCTGCGATATGGCTGGATGCATGTCGTGGACGGCCTTGAATTGGAGACCGGCACGAACTGGGCCGGCGGCCTGTAATACCTTTGGTATTAGGAGAAAGAGAAAATGGAAAAGAAAATATTCAGATTTCCCCGCGGACGGGAATTAACAAGCGAGGACCTGGCGAAATTCATACGCAAAAACGATGAATATGTTGCCAGAAAATACAGACCGCTCCGGGATGCTTATGAAAATAAGTACAAAATTTTCAGACAGCCGAAGAAACCGGCCTGGAAGCCCGACCATCGCCTCGCGGTGAATTTTGCTTCGTATATCACAGACACCTTCTCGGGATATGTTCAGGGGATCCCGCAGCAGGTGATCAGTGATGACAGCGGGACGGCGGAAAGAGTGACGGACTACAACGACCAGGTGGGAATGATCGAACAGCTTGCGGCAGCCGTTGACTCGATGCTGATTTATGGCCGTTCTTATATCATGGCGTATGAAAACGAATACGGAAACATCGAGATTGCCTGCACTGACCCCGAGGAGAGCTTCCTAATTTTTGACGATGGAATCCGTCAGAGGCCTTTGTATTTTGTCAGAACCTACTATGACATAGACCGTAAACGGCACGGCAGTGTCTCCGATGGCGAAGGGAATATAAGATACTTCGATTGGGCGGGCGGCATAACTTTCACGGGAGAGGAAAGACACGGCTTCGACGGAGTCCCGGCGGTAGAGCTGAGTACGGGCATAGTCCGTAAGGGTATCTTCGAGGGCGTTCTCAATTTGATCGACGACTTCAACCAGACCCTGAGCAACAAGTCCAATGATATTGATGCGTTCAGCGACTGTTACCTGAAAATCCTCGGCGCAGACGTAGACGAGAAAAACCTCCGCTGGATCCGTAATAACAGGGTGATCAACTTGAAAGGGCGGAACGCGTCTGATGTAGTGGGAACCTTTTGAACAGATTGGAACGCGAGATCTTCCAGGTTGCCATGGTGGTGAATATCAGCGACGACAACTTTAATGCCGCCTCCGGACAGGCGATGAAATACCGCTTACAGCCCATGACGAATTTAGCCGGAAAGATCAACCGCAGGCTGACAAAGAGCATAAAACAGCTTTACAAGCTGATATGTTCCAACCCGGCGGGAGACCTGGAACCGGATGACTGGCAAAAGATCGATGTCAAATACACGCTGAACCTTCCGGCAAACTTACTCGACGAGGCGCAGACGGCCGGCGCAATGAGCGGAATAACATCAAAGAGAACGGCGCTGCAGGTCCTTTCAATCGTCCCGGATGTTGACAAAGAACTGGATCAGATCGAGAAAGAACAGGATATGACGGCATACATGACCGATTACGAGACGGACCGCGGAGGATCCGACGAAAGCGGTGATGAATAATGGCGGATACATACTGGATAAAAAGACAGATAGACCTCTTGAAGGCCTTAGAAAAAGATGAAGAAAAAATAAAGAAGCGCCTGGCAAAGTTGTATCTGCAAGATGCGCAGATGCTTGAAAGAGAGATAGCGCTGTATTATGCAAAGTACGGGGAGAACGGCGTCATAGAATTCCGAAAGCTGTTAGAAGCGGCGGACCCGGTACAACGGGAACAGATATGGAAAAACTGGGAGAGTTTCGCACAGTCACACCCGGAATATGCACACCTGACGCCACAGAGGGAGAATATATACAAGCTCAACAGATTGGAAGCGGAACAGGAGTCAATAAGACTGAGAGCGATGGAGAGCGCGGCACGTGACGAACAGCTGATAACGGCGCACCTGTCGAAGGTATCAGAACGAACCAGGATCGGAACGAATATCAGAGGCGGCGCCTTCCATAAAGGACTGGCGGAGATCGCAAGCAGGCCCGGAAGGGTTACGGCGGCGGATATGTCGTATTATGCGACAACACTGGGCGTCCGTGATTACCTGATAACGGACCGCCTCAAAATGGCCAAATACCTGCAGACTGACTTTGCACAGGGAATTGCCCGCGGGGACAGTTACAAGAAAATGGCGAAAGATCTTTCTGACAGGCTGCAGAATGTGAGCCGTAAAGACGCACACAGGATCATCTATACCGAAGGCACACATGTTCACGCGGAAGCTTCGAAAGAAGCAATAAAGGAGGACTTCACAGAATACACGTTCAGTACATACAACGACGATAAAGTTTGTAAGATATGCCGGGCGCTGGAAGATCACGGCCCGTTCAAATTATCAGAAGCGACGGCGGGCGTCAATTTTCCTCCGATGCATCCGTACTGCCGCTGCCGGATTGAACCGCATGTATCCGACTGGGATAAATGGATGGATGACTATGTCGAAAGACACAGCACAACGAAGGAAGAGGCGCAGAAAATAGCGGGAGATTTTCGATGAGGAAAATAATACTTGTAACAACAGCCAACTGCCCGCGCTGCGGGTATATAAGGCGGACGGTATTCGAGCCGGTAAAGGAAAAATGCCCGGAACAGTGCTATACAGTAAACGGGAGCGCCGCTCCGGATTTTGTCAAACGGCACAACATAAAAGGCGCGCCGTCAATTCTCTTCATTGAGAATGATGAACGGGCGGGGATTGCCTATAAAACATTCGACACGGAAAGTATTATCAGATGGCTTCAAGGGGGAAGGTATCATGGTTAGAGTATACTGGGACGATGCCGACCTGATAATTGAGGGACACGCAAAGAGAGAGACCTGCGCCGCCGTTTCTGCGGCGGTACAAACAGCCTGCCTTATTGCCGACAATTTGGGATTTGTTGAGGGAGACCTTACAGAGCCAATGGAGCAGCGGGGCGGCCTGGCGGTGATCCATACCGACAGACTGGATGAGGACGGGGACAACATAATCATGTCCCTTCTGATGATACTCAAAGCACAGGCGGAGGCCTGGCCCGGAGAAATTGAACTTTATATGATATGACAAACGCCGGAAACGGCGTTTTTTATATGGTCCAGACGTGAGAGACCTAAAACCTTACGGTTTGTCCAGACGTGGAGGACGTGAAAAGCTACGGTTACACAAACGCGCCGACGGGCGATAAACGGGAAAGGATGGAACAGGAAAATGAAACTTAGAAAAATAAAAGAAATACTGAAAGATCCGAAATTCGCATACGCCGCACTGATCTTCGATGAGGGAGACGGGGACGGCGGAAACGATGATGGAAACGGAGAAGACAACGGCGACGGCGACGGAAACGAAGACGGAGACGACGGCGAAAAGAAATACACGCAGGCAGAAGTCAATAAAATGATCGCCGAAAGACTCAAAAGAGAAAAAGCAAAAAGCAAGCAGCACGAAGACGAAGCCGCGAAACTGGCAAGAATGTCAGAGAGCGAAAAGCAGAAAAAGGCGCTGAAAGATCTTCAGGACAGACTGGACGCGTTCGAGGCAAAAGAAGCCCGCGGCAAAATGGCGAGAGAGGCCCGCAGAATGCTGCAGGATGAGTCGATCATAGTCGATGACATTATCATTGATGCCCTGGTTAAGGACGACGCCGAGAACACGGACACAGCGGTCAAGGCGTTCATTAAGTCCTACAAAGCGGCGCTCAAACAGGAGGCAAAACAGACCTTCAAAAAGCCGGCTCCGAAAGCAGGCGGCGCCGGAACGCTCACACGCGCAGACATTCTCAAAATTGCAGACCGTTCTGAACGCCAGAAAATGATTAAGGCACATCCGGAACTTTTCAGATAATATTTTTTATATTTTTCATATTTAATCAGTTAGCAAAGTGTAACTATTTTAAACAAAAAAGAAAGAGGTATATACAATGAATAAATACGAATACAAAGCATTTATTTTTGACGGCGAAAATAACAACGAAGTCACAACCCCTGAAAACAACACAATCACAAACGCTGACATCGCGCCTGAGATCTCCATCGATATGGCCTATGGACTCCGCGATTCCGTCCGCAAGCTGAGAGAGGCTCTGGGCGTCACAACGATGCGAAAGCTCGACAGCGGCGCCACAATCAAGATCTATAAAACAACAAAGGTCAACAGCCCCGACCAGGTCGGAGAGGGTGAAGTTGTGCCCCTGACGAAATTCCAGCGCAAGCTTGCTCAGACTGTTGAGATTGCCCTCAAAAAATATAGAAAGAGCACTTCCGGCGAAGCGATCCAGGCTGACGGTTTCAATCACGCTGTTAACGAGACAGATGCTAAACAGATCGCAGAGATCGGAAAAGAGATCAAGCAGGGCTTCTTCGCAACAATCAACGCCGGAACCGGAACGGCAACAGCCGGCTCCACGCTTCAGGCAGCACTGGCGAACCTCTGGGGAGCCATAGAAAACGGCTTCGAGGATGTCGAAATTGAGTCCGGAAATACAGTCTTTTTCGTTAATCCCCTGGATGCCGCTGCTTACCTTGGAACAGCACAGATTTCTATCCAGGATGCTTTCGGGCTTCAGTACGTGAAAAACTTCCTCGGCATGGGAACGATGATCATCAGCAAGGAAATTGCACAGGGCGCTCCCGTTGCGACAGTTTCTGACAACATCAAAGGCGCTTACATCGCAGCAGACGGAGAACTCGCAGTCTTCGGATATTCCTTCGATGACACCGGCTTGATCGGTGTAAACCACAGCGTTGCAAACGACAGAGTATCTATCGACACGAACGCAGTCTCCGGCGTGAAGTTCTACGCAGAAGACCTTGCGCTTGTCTTCAAAGGATCTATCGCATAAGAATAAGAACGACTAACAGCGGGGCGGCAGAACAGCCGCTCCGTTTTTCATAACAAGAGAGGCGGAAGCAAGAATGAAAATAACAGAGCGAGTCATGTTGAGACTGGACGCCGAAAACCCGGATCCCGTCAAGATTGCGGACTATGTCAATATCATCACGGACCGCCTGACACTGAGATTGGGAACGGACACGCTGCCGAAGCCCTTCGAAGGGATCGCGGCGGACGCGACAGTTAAGTTATACCGCCGCGCCATGTTTGAGGGGATTAGCAGCGAGGGGACGGACGGCATAACGACTTCCTTCGTGGCTGACATCCTGGCGGAATACGCGGATGAGATCGCTGCATACAGAGACAGCAAGGCGAAAACAGACGGCGAAAGAACGATCTATTTTCTGTAAGGGGGCGGTGTTATGCAGTGGTATGAAATAGAACTTCTTACGGAGAACAGCACGGCGGACGCACTCAATGACATGCTGGGGAACGGCTCCTATACGCTGATCGGGCGCACAATTGCCCGTGTTTCTCCATGGACAATCGAAGAAATTGCCGCCCTGGGCCGCGAAGTTACCGAAACGACCATAAGGCTTATAATGCCGGCGCATTGCATGGATGACCTGCGGAAAGCGACACATATTCGATTTTTTGCCCACAGAGATTATTCAAACGCGATGAAGATCCTCCCGCCGATTAGAGACGACGGGCCGCGTTGGGTAACAGCAACAGCGAAGGCGGTGAGAACATGAATATCGGTATAAAACTCACAGGAATGGAGCCGCTTGAAAAAGTATTTAACAACCTGGCAGACTTCCAAACGCGCCTGGATGCCGTAAGGGCGAAACAGGTGACGGAGATCTCAAACCGGGCCGCCGCAGCACTGGGCACGCCGGGAGCAACGCCGCGAGATACTGGCGAACTGCGTATAAGCGCACACGCGGATTATAATGACTTTTCCTTCGGATATAGCAAGGAATATGCAGGGCATGTTGAGTATGGACACCGGACCAGAAACGGCGGCTTCGTTGAGGGACAGCACTATTTGGAAACAAACGTTGATATTCAGCGCCCGATATATAAGGAAGACGCGGAAAAACAACTGGATAAGGTTATTAACGGAGGGTGAAAATGCTGAAAAGAATGAATATAACAGACCTGATGAAGGCCGTTCAGACGCAGATAAAGGCAAACACAAACCTTCCGTGCTACGACTCTGTTCCAGAAAACGCCGCGAGCCCGTTCTATTTTATGTCATACGCAGGCAGCCAGCCGGCGGATACAAAGACAATGTATGTGGACCGTCACACCGTTGATATTCACATAATAGCGGATGTTTCCCCGTCAAGCGTTCCGGTGTTCAAGTATATTCAGAAGCTTGAAGAGGCAATGACGGAAGACATATCTATTCCTTGCCCGTATAAGCTTGTTCGACAGGACAGCGGCGGAGTAAGGACGATACAGGACGACGAAACAGGCGAGAAACACGCGGTGATGAGTTTCATGTTTTTAGTTAGTTATGGTTACAAAATAAAGATATAAGAGAGGTAGAAACAATGAAGGATTATAAAGCACTTATTTTCCCGGATCCCACACCCACAGCCTATGACGGCGGTGAGTATTGTGACTTCGACACGGCGGCGGATATTGTCGCTGGTAAGGATATTCTCCTGACACTGTGGAATACGGACGGAAGCAAACTGCTTGCGATTTCCGGACAGCAGGGGCTGACGATCAACCGCTCTGCGGAAACGATCGAAGTAAACAGCAAGTCCACCGAAGGCGGCTGGAAGGACAGCCTGGCAGGAATGAAGGAATGGTCAATCGACAACGACGGCCTGTGGGTTGCTTCCGATGATGCGCACAAAGCACTTGCGACAGCGTTCAAGAACGGCGATC
Source organism: uncultured Lachnospiraceae bacterium (assembly GCA_902801415.1). Taxonomy (GTDB): domain Bacteria; phylum Bacillota; class Clostridia; order Lachnospirales; family Lachnospiraceae; genus CAG-791. The sequence goes on along the minus strand of CADCIK010000001.1, from coordinate 149,126 downwards.
CCGTTTGTGTAAAGGTGATCAACAAGAAAACGAACAAGGGACTCTTTGGAGGTCTTGCCGTCATAACAGACTACCCGATTGAGGCTCCATATGATGACGCTGTAACTTACAGCATCACTCTCCAGGGCAAAGGCGCCCTCGTGGACTTCTCCATTGATCCGCCCACAAGCGACACAATGCCGGAATAATGATGATAACGACAGCGGGGAGGCATAATGCTTTCCCGCTTTTTTCTATAAGGAGAAAAACACATGTTCGTATATAAAGACAAAAATTACAGGCTGCATTACACAGAGGGCAGGCTTGAACTGATCGAAAAGAGACTCGACAAGAGCGCCGTTTCTGAATTTATCGCAACGAACGGGGCCCTTCCACTCGCATCTGCAAAAGCTCATTTTGCATATGCGCTTGTATGTGATGATAATCCCGATGTTTTTGTGAACCCGAAAGAGGCCATGGATATATGCAGCGGGTACATGAGAGAGGCCGGATACATGACCGTTTGCAATGAGATCGCTACACAAATACAGGCAGATCTCGGTTTTTTATTCCTGACTCGTTAATCAATTTCGAATATCTGCGGAGCGAGTCAGGGAGGAAGCAGACAAAAGAAGAGAAAGAATATAAGAGAGAAAAAGAACTCGCGTGGTTCGTTGTTCATCTTGGTATGAGCAAAAGCGAATACAACGAGTTCACACGAGCGGAGCTGCTTTTTATCCGTAAAGAATGGGAAAACAAGATCGTATTCGACTCCACAATGACACGGGACGCTGTTATGAATGCCGAATACAATGTCAACCGGAAAAAAGGAAAGAAGTTCCGTAAACTCTGGATAAAAACGGGGAAATTAACAAAGACGCAGAAAGAGAATTACGAAGATACGAAAAAGAGAATTCTCGAAATGGAAAGAGAAAAGCCTACGAACTGGATAGAGAAAATATACCAGGCAAACGGCTGGAAATTAAAAAAGAAAGGAGGCTGAACAGAATGGCCGATTTTGTAATAAGTGCGGAAATAACCGGCAACGCCTCCGGACTAGTAAAAGCCGCGGAAGAAGCAAAAAGCGCCCTCAAAGGCGTACAGGAACAGGGAGAAAAGACCAGCAAACAGAGCGCCTCTGGGCTTGAGTCAATGTCAAAGAGCCTTGAAGCAATGTCTAAAAAGTCTGGCGAATATGCGAAGATCTTCGCGCCGATGTCACTGGCGGCAAGCGGTTTTCTCGCCGGATCCGTAAAAGCGTCCTCCGATTTTAACGGGCAGATGTCAAAAGTACAGGCAATTTCCGGAGCGACGGCGGAAGATATGGAGCTGCTCTCTGAAAAGGCCCGCGAGATGGGAAAGAATACGAAGTTTTCTTCAACGGAAGCCGGGCAGGCGTATGAATATATGGCAATGGCCGGATGGAAGGCTGAAGACATGTTGGGCGGCATCGAAGGCATTATGAACCTGGCAGCGGCTTCTGGCGAAGACCTCGGAACAACATCCGATATTGTAACAGACGCGCTTACAGCGTTCGGACTGACAGCGAAGGACTCCGGGCATTTTGCCGACATACTGGCGGCGGCTTCTTCCAATTCGAACACGAATGTAAAACTGATGGGCGAAACATTCAAATATGTCGCACCGATAGCGGGCGCCCTCGGGTATTCATCCGAAGAAACGGCGGAAGCAATTGGACTTATGGCAAACGCCGGTATAAAAGGAAGCCAGGCCGGAACATCCCTCCGAAAGATCATGAACTCGCTGCGCGGTGAGTTGATTTTTTCCGGTAAAAACATGGAGGGCGTCACAGTACAGACCAAAAACGCGGACGGAAGCATGAGGGACTTCTCGGAGATCCTGGCAGACTGCCGCGTTGCGTTTTCGAAGATGTCGGAGTCTGAAAAAGCGGCAAACGCTGAAAACATTGTTGGACAGGAAGCGATGTCCGGTTTTCTGGCACTGATGAACGCGGCTCCGGAAGACATAGACAAACTTTCCGGGGCTATTGAAAACTGCGACGGAAAAGCCGCAGATATGGCAGAAACGATGCAGGATAACCTGCAGGGGGATCTTACGTTATTGAAGTCCTCCGTATCAGAACTGGCTGTACAATTCGGCGATATACTGACGCCGTATCTGAGAGAGGCAGCGCAGGGCTTTAAAGATTTTGTTGACAAAATAGCGGGACTGCCTGACGGCGTGAAAAAAGTGATCCTTGTTTTCGGACTGATCGCGGCGGCACTTGCGCCGGCGCTTCTGGGGTTCTCCCTTATATCACACGCGGCTTCTGTTGTTATGGCAGATTTGGCAGCGGTCGGAAAAGCATTTGCAGGCTTAGAGTTTGCAACTGTTGCGCCGATCATGGCGATAGTTGCTGTTATAGCAATTCTTGTCGGAGCGTTCATATATTTGTGGACCACGAACGAAGATTTCCGTAACAGTGTGATCGAAATATGGACACAGGTGAAAGAGACTTTCAGCGCATTCATTGACGCAGTAACGGAAAAACTCGCGGGCTGGGGGATCACATGGGAGAGTGTCACAACGTTCATAAAGAACGCGTGGCAGACTCTTTGTGATTTTCTTGCACCTATCTTCATTTTTGTTTTTCAGACGATCGCAGACTTCTTCGATTATGTGACACAGTATATTCTCGGAGTCATGGATATTTTCCACGGTCTTGTAACGAGAGACTGGACAGAGGTCTGGGAAGGTGTGAAGCAGATCTTTTCTGCAGCCTGGGACTTTGTCATGGACCTGTTCGACAATGTGTGTGAAGCGCTGGGCCTTGACTCGGAGGCCATAAAACAGGATATATCCGACAAGTTCAACGCCGTGAAAGATTTCCTGTTCGGTATATGGGAAAACATAAAGGATGACGCAAAGGCAGCATGGGAGCTGCTGAAAACGCTTGTTCTCGGGCCCGTTCTTATTCTGATAGACCTGCTGACAGGAGACTTCGATCACTTGAAAACAGACCTTGAGGGAATATGGAACAACATAAAAGAGAACGGCGGAAAGCTGTTCGGAGACCTCAAAGACCTTGTTATAGAAATAGCTCACAATTTAGTTGAGAAAGTACAGGAGAAAATAGAAGAGATACCGGGGATCGTAGAAGACGGCTTCCAGCAGGCAATAGACTTTATCACAAGCCTTCCGGGGCAGGCATATGAATGGGGATCAGACATAATGAGTAACCTCGTTGACGGAATATGGCGCGGGCTCTCATGGGTAACGGATGCCGTTTCCAGCGTTGCGGATACGATCCGAAGCTTCCTCCATTTCAGCGTTCCGGACAGAGGCCCGTTGAAGGACTTCAATTCTTATGCGCCGGACATGATACAAAACCTTGTTACTGGCATGAAGAACAACATCCCCACTCTCCGCGCCGGTGTCGAGCTGGTGGCGGATGAGATGACGGGAGTCATACCCGGGACCGGAACCGCAGGCAGATACAGCGGCGGAGACGGCGGGGGAAACACGTCAAATTATGGCGGCATATATGTAACAGTTAATGGATCAGAAGGACAAGACCCGGAGGCGCTGGCTGATATTGTAACGCAGCGCATCATGGATAAAGTAGTCCTGGCGGGGTGATAGATATGATTGTATACAACGGAAAAGATCTTTCTGATTATGGAGTAAACGCAGTGGGGCGGGGCACTTACGGGGCTCCGTCCCGTGATATAGAGGTGGTACATGTTCCCGGCAGGAACGGAGACCTGCTCTTCGACAACGGGTGTTTCAACAATACGACAGTCGAATATCCCGACTGTTCTATTCTTGATAATTTCCCCGTTAATTTCAGAGCTTTGGTGAACTTCCTTATGTCGTCCCCGGGATACCACAGATTAGAGGACGACTATAACCCGGAGGAGTACAGGCTGGCGCGGTTTATCGGACCACTTGCGCCGGATGTACATACAGCGAGAAACAACAGGAGCGGGACATTTCCGCTGCAGTTCGACTGCCAGCCGCAGCGCTGGTTAAAAGCAGGCGAACAGGTCATGGAGATCCCGCTTATGCGCAGCAGCGGAAACGTCCGGATATTCTTCACGGACAGCACGAGAGACCATATTGTTAAGATTTCCGGGAATATGTCTACGCTGACATACACGCTTGGCAGCACAAGTCAAACGCTCTCCGGAAACAGCCATATAATACAGGTTCCTTCCGGATATGGGTATATGGACGTAACTGCCAACGGCATAAGAGACATAAACTACGACAACAGCAATATAAGATATGACGGGTGGCGTATCTACATTAAAAACACCGGGGACTTCGAAGCCCGTCCCTTATGGATCATTAAGCCGGGCGTGAGTACATTCACATTCACGGCAGGGACGGCAGAACAGGCGGCGGACCCGTACAGATACTATACAAAGATACAGGCCGCGAACCCGTCATATGACTACTACATAGACACTGAGACATATGCAATATACAAGACTGACGGAACGACAAAAACTAACGCGGCGGCTGAGATTTCCGGAGATGTTCCCGTTTTCCCGTCCGGGGAAATGGTCATCTATTGCGCACAGGGGGACATAACGGCAGATACAAGGCTGAGAATGATCGCGAGGACATGGAGGCTGTAATGATACCGATTTTGTATGAAAAAGATAAAACTTCGTTCGGTCAAGACTGGGGCCTCGGTTTTATTTCCGATCTTCTTTCCTGCACTGTTACAGAGGAGCGGAACGGCGAGTTCATTATGGAGGCGGTCCTCTCCTGCGAAAGTGCGATATACCCGGAGATACAGACGCAGAGGATCATTTACGCACAGACTTCTGAAAGGAAACAGCCGTTCAAAATATACTACGTCAGCAAACCGATCAACGGGAAAATAACGATCAAGGCGGAACAGCTGGCGCGGCATATGATGAGATACGGTGTTATGGGGCCGCTATCAGTTGATTATGACCCGGACAACCTGGCACAGACATGGGACTTCCTGGATAAATACGGATCAGCCAACAATATACATTTTTTCCGTTTTTACGGCTACGACACAGGAACCGCCGTTTTCCCGAAGCATAAAAAGCCGCTTTCCGGAAAGGACTACATGGGCGGCGTGGAGGGCTCCATTCTGGATCGCAATCACTGCGAATACGCATACGACGGACTCGACATTTTCGCCTATAAGGAACGGGGAAGCGACCGCGGCGCAGTGATCAGATACGGGCGCGATATGACTGACTTCAAGGCGGAAGAAGACCTGCTGACAGTGTATAACGGCGTCCTCCCCTATTTTTATAAAGAAGATACGGGAACATATGTACAGGGAACCGCGAGCTACAAGAACACGGCCGCTTTTTCAGAACAGCGCCTGCAGCTCCTGGATTTGTCCTCAGACTACGAGAGCACGACTCCGACAGCGGCACAGCTGACAGCAAAGGGACAGAGCTTTATCGCACGTTCAGACTTCGGCGTTCCTAAGATCAATTTTACAATTAACCTTGTCCCGATATGGGCGGCGATAGATCACGGCGGCGTAACAGACCAGGCGGGGCTTGTGGACCTGCGTTTGTGTGATACGACACAGGTCATTTTCGACCGTCTCGGCATCGCTGCACAGGCGAAGGTCATCAAGACAGAATATGACGTTTTAAAAGAGAGAATAAGCAAGATAACACTCGGAAATGAAAAGCCGTCACTGCCACGGACAATGGCGCAGATGATAAAGAAAACGGGGGTTAAAGTATGACAAATATATCAGTAACACCGGGCGGCGTCCTTCCGGTGATCCATATAAGCCAGTATGACACTGGCCGTAGTGTGGACCTGCAGACAGACGCCGTCATTTACTACGATACCGCGGAAATACACGGTACGAGACCGGACGGGGCAGGCGTAACACAGCAAATAGCGACAAACGGACGCCTGACAAGTTTCTCCTGGAAACCGTCCGCGGATTTTACAGACATTGCAGGAGATGTCCGCTGCGAGCTTGTTTTTCTGCATAGTCAGTATGGACGTGTGGGAACAGCGAACTTCATTCTGAGAGTTGAAAGAGCAGGAAAAGAAGACGGAGCGCCGGAAGCGTGGTCAAGCATCAGGATCACAGAAGGCGGAACTTTCAACGTGAAACCGTATGCCGAGGCCGTGATCGATATTCTCACACCGTCCGGCCAGAAACAGATCACATCCAACGGAGTTTTCGACATAAGCGCCTACGAAAGCGTTTCTGTAAACGTTCCTGGAATACACCCGACCGGCACGAAATACATTAATTCTAACGGCACTCACGATGTTGAGGCGTTTAAAAACGCCGTCGTCAACGTACCAGGCGGAGGAGGAATGGCGGAGCTGGCTGCCTTTATGGACGCATCGGAGACGCACTCCGGAACGCTGGACCTTACAGCATATCCGATCACGACACTGGCGGACAATGTCTTCCGGAGCGACGTACACAACTATTCCGAGATCAAACTGACAGTGGAAAATGTTGGCGAAATGTCATACCTGTCGAACCTGCAGAGCCTGACACTTTCCGGCGCTCAGGAAATAGCGGCGAACGCGTTCAGGTATGATTACAGCCTGACAGAGCTGCATCTTACAGATATAAGCTCGCTGCCGGTCCTCGGAAACTCCGGCGTTTTCAGCGGAACGCCGATAGATAACGGCACCGGTACGATATACCTGCCGACGCAGGAGCTCGTAGACGAAGCGCAAACGGCGACAAACTGGAGCGCATACGCATCACAGATAGCCGTCGAACCGTGATTTTTTATAAAGGAGAGAAACGATCATGATACGAACAGAGATATATAAAGAAGGACTTACAAGAACCTATTCAGACGCCGGGTATAAGATCAGACAGGACGGGACCGGCATCGTGTACGATGAGGCGATTGATCCGGAGGACAGCGGCAGGACATACACGGAGACAGACGAGCTTATCCCGGTAACGTCAGAGCAGCTTCTGGCGATACTGACCGGAGAAGGAGGCGCGAAATGATCACGAGAGCACAGGCGGAAGCAATGAGAAGAATTATTGAAAACAACAGCACACAGGCGACGGATGAAGAAGCCGTGAAAGCGCCGTTCATCTTCCCGGCATGGGACGGAGACGGCGTGCAGTATGAGACCGGCGACAGGGTGCAGTATAACGGCAAGGCTTACAAGGTCTTACAGGCACACACCTCACAGGCGGTATGGGATCCCGTTTCTGCCGTCTCCCTGTTTGCAGAGATCCTTATACCGGACCCGGAAGTTATCCCTGTATGGGTGCAGCCGGGGGCAGATAACGGATACAGCAAGGGGGACAAAGTCCACTTCCCCGGCGAAAATGATCCGGTGTATATGTCAACGATAGATAACAACGTATGGAGCCCGTCCGCATACCCGGCAGGCTGGGAAAAAGTGGAGGGATAAGCGATGGAGCATATAACGGAGATAGTACTCGCAATCTTTATGAGCACGGGCTTTTGGGCATGCGTCCAGGCCGTTTTAATTAAAAAAATGGACAGACGGAGCGCGGAAAGGGCGGCGCTGTTGGGATTGCTGCATGAAAAACTCGTGGACCAGTGCGAGACATACCTTGATAAGGGGTACATCTCGGAAGGACAGTACAGGGACCTTGATGAGTATATTTATAAGCCGTACAGGGAGCTCGGAGGCAATGGGACCGGGCAGGCCTATATGGAGCGCGTGCAGGAATTAATTTTTAAAAGAGAGGGAACGGAAAAATGAAAAAGGAAACTACAAAAGAGATGATCGTCAGGAAATTAACAAGCCGTAAACTCTGGGTTGCGATTTGCGCCTTCGTATCACTGCTCGTCGTAGCACTGGGACACACGGAGGGCGAGGCCGCACAGGTAACGGCACTCATAATGGCCGGCGCGTCCGTGCTTTCTTACATCCTGGCGGAGGGCTGGGCAGACAAGGCCGGCGCAGAAGCAGGAAAAGAGCAGGAAGAAGAAGAAAAAGAGTATTCCACATCCGCGATTGGCTTTATGGCTGAAGACCGCTTCGAGGACGACGGAAAATAATAAAGAAAAAGAGAGAGGGAGGCGCCTTTAGGCGCCTCTCCCCTGTTATAGACCATTCATATATATATAATTTGTGATTATATACAGGAGGTTATATATGACTAACAAATACAACAGACTCCGCGTTTTATATGCGCCCGGCGAGACCGTGGCAATAGCACCGCAGGCATATGCACACAACTCCGGGCAGGTTTTGGAGATATACGGGCTGCCTTGTGATGATCAGGCTGTGAAAGTCAGCTTCGCGGCGGAAGGAGATACAGAGGCCGTCCCGGTCATTGCGACGGTAACGGGCGGAGTACTCTCTGTTGGGATCCCGGACAGCGTTCTCGCGGGATCCAGGCGGAATTATAAGGCACGCGCTTATTTCCATATTATAGAGACCGGCGCCGTAACGACTTTATATACAGTGATTATTCCCGTGATCGATGAGCCGGAAATGTCGGATGAGACGCCCACGCCGTCACAGCAGGGGGAGATTGACACACTCATCACAGCAATGAATACAGCAGCCGGAAGGGCGGAAGAAGCGGCAGAAGAAGCGACGAAAAGAGAGGGAACGGGATATGTATACCCGGAAGACTACGGCGCAAAGGGCGACGGCGAGACGGACGACACAGAGGCGGTACAGGAAGCGGTACAGACAGGCCGCGAAGTGTATTTTACAAAAACATATCTGATCGACGGAATAGCGGCAGATGACGTCATGCTGCATCTCGCGCCGGGCGCGGTGATCAAGAGAAAAGACGGCGGCGCTGATCCTTTTATTTACGTCAACCCTAACAGGCCGAACGGATACATAACGAAAAGAAGTATCATCACGGGCGGCACGATCGATGCGAATGGGGCCGGAACGGCGATTTCAGTCAACGGCAGCGAGCAAATGACCGTAGAAAATGTACAGGTATGTCAGGCGCACGTAGGACTGCATTTGGGACGGAAGACCGCCGCAACAAATAAATACAACATTGAAAGCCGTATAAACAAGGTCAAGTTTGTGAACAAATTGACAAACCCGGCGGAATACTTGGACTCCGTCGGTATCGTTGACGACGGGACAGACAGCCAGTTTTCTGACATCATCGTACAAAACTTCAAAGTCGGAATGAAGATCAGCGGGGGCGGAAACAGCGAAATAGCAAGTCTGCATCATTGGCTTGTGTATAGTGAGCTTTTCGACGGATCCTGTACTTTCAGACTCGACAGCAACGGCAGCGGCTTCTTCAGCAACTGCTGCTCCGACTCGATCGAGACATTTTTCAGCATGGGGACATACGCCCGCGCCCTCGTAACAGGAGCCTCACAGTGCAGGAATTATTTAATGCCTGAAAAGAAGAACATGGTCTACCTGGCGGCGGATAGTGGAGAGGGAATGAGTGACGCCGCAAAGACGATCTGGTTTTTCTCATACGGCAGCGCGCACCGCGGAAATGCAGCCGTTGGCGTCCAGTTTGCCGAGGTATCAGACAATATATACAACAGGTACACCGTACAGGGGCCGTTGTACACAAACCGCCTCATCATAGACGGCGCTTCGATCAGTACAATGGCGCCGGACAGCACGGAAGAAGACGTGGAAATGCCAGGTAAAAGAAACCTGATACCTTTCGGGTATGCTGCGCTCGGAGCGCTCAAAAACTTTTCCGGAAGTGCGGACCTGTACAAGCGTAACTTCGATTTTAACAGCGAGCGGGAGAATGGGCTTTTTGGCGTACACATGTCCTCGAGCTCAAACGGCCCGGACGGAGTCACTACCGGGGTGAGTAACTTGATGGTATCAGGGACGGAATACGCAAAAATGCAGCTGCTTATTAATAACACAAGCGGCATGTATTACCGTTTTTATAACGGCGCCTGGCAGCCCTGGCGAGTCCTCGGGGATGTCATAGCGACACAGGTTCCGGCGATACGGAACTTCTCGGGATCACAGGAAGCAACATGGATGATGAACTGCGACCTGAATGATTTAACAACGCCAGGCATGTACGGAATTCAGACCAGTACAGCGACACATAAGCCGTCTGAGGTAACGAGCGGGACTTTAAATGTTTGGGTAGGCGGCACGAATGCGGAAGCCAACAACATTATGAGCCTCATTCAGATGGCAATCACAAAGGACAGTATATATACGAGAGTCCGTGCAAAAACGCAGAGCGGCTGGACATGGACAGAATGGGCAAAAATAGCCGGCGGCGGGGCTTCCGGAAAGACGATCAGTTATACGGAACTCAACAGCGACTACACACTGACAATACACTATACAGACTCAACTAGCGACACCGTGGGACCGATACAGGGCGCACAGGGCCCGCAGGGTATTCAGGGGCCCGCTGGTGATCCGATAACGATTGAGTCATCTTATCACGACGGGACCCAGACACGCATTTATTTCTCCGATGGGACAGAGCTGACGATACCGGATGGACAGCAGGGACAACAGGGCGAGCCCGGGGAAGCGATCATGATTACATCCGTGGAGCACGACGGAGATGCCGGTGTAACAGCGATATCATTCTCCGACGAAACAAAAATCGATATACCGGACGGACGGTCGGGCGAGTCTATCACTGTGCAGTCTTCTTACCACGATGACCTGACGGGGAAGACATATATTTCATTTTCTGATGGTAATGAAGTCGAGATCCCGGACGGCGCCCAGGGACCGGCGGGACCAGCGGGGGCAACAGGGCCGCAGGGACCGCAAGGACAGGCAGGGCCGCAGGGGCCGGCGTATACTCTCACGGCAGCGGACAAAGCTGCGATCGTGGCGGCAATTGAAGCGGACTACGACAACGGCGACACAAGCTCCTACGGAAGCTGAGGAAAGGGGGCGGAAAAGATGGCGAATAAGTCAATAGTTAGTAATACAAAACTCGACGCGATCGCAGATGCGATCAAGGCGAAAGACAGCAGCGCGACAACTCCGATGACTCTCGATCAGATGGCAACAGCAATTGCTGCGATCCCTTCAGGGGGAGGCGGCGGTGGAGAAGATGTTATCACGATGCGAACAAACGGCACGGATTACGAATACAGTAACGAAGACGCGCTGGCGATCCCGGCATACTGTTTTTATTTGGACGAGCATCTGACAAATGTACATTTTGAGGCGGCGGAAGAAATTGGGGAAAAAGCGTTTGTGGGATGCATAGCCCTCCGCGGGGACCAGAACGGCGTGCTGACATTTCCGGCGGTTCGTACTGTCCGTAAAAATGCATTTGGCAAATTGCAAGATCAGGCTTTGGGGCAGATTATTCAAAAAGTTGTCTTCCCTGCGCTGGAGGTGATGGAAACGGATGCTTTTACGGCAGAAGCAAATATGGCGTTCTATAAGGTACAGCAAACCCATACATTAGACATAGGGGACGAGGGCCGTACAGATGTGATCGACTTGCAGGGCGAGGCGTTTTGTATGAGTCCACAGATTTTGATAGTCCGCAATAACTCCGTCGCAACACTCGGGATGTCCCTAAGTGCCTATTACGGCTCAAACATCACAACTGTGTATGTTAATGACAATCAGTTAGATAATTATAAAAATGCAACGAACTGGAGTGCCCGTCCCGACATTATTCACGGCATTTCCGAGATGTAAACAGAGTAAATACCGATCCAACACGGAGCGCCTTCGGGCGCTCTTTTTAATGTGTTGAAAAATCTACACGTTTCAACACAAAAAAGGAGAAAAAATGAATATAATCAAGAACACAAATTTCCACGCCGGAAGAAACTGCGGAAACCGGAGCGAGAGAGTGCAGTATATTGTTATTCACTACACGGGCAGCGAAGGAACCGCCGCGAATAATGTGAACTACTTCAACAACGGCAACAGGGGCGCGAGCGCACACTACTTCGTGGACAGGTCCGGGGAAATAAGGGAATACTGCGATCCTGCGCGATACTACGCATGGCACTGCGGGGGACCGATAGAGAGCGCCTTCCATCCGATGTACGGCAAATGCACAAACCGCAACAGCATCGGGGTAGAGATCTGCACACACTATAACGGCGAAAACTGGGAATTCACAACGGCGGCCGTTTCTGCCGCGGTTGAGCTGACAAAATATCTTATGCAGAAATTCTCCGTTCCGGCGGCGAATGTCATCCGTCACTACGACGTAACGGGAAAAAGCTGCCCGCGTGTTCCGGGCTGGGGTGCTGTTTCAGGCGATGCAGAATGGAGAAAATTCAAAAGCAGACTGACAGGCGCGGCGGTCGTTGTTTCTCTGAGCAAGGGAGACCAGGGCGAAGATGTCAAGAAAATGCAGGAAATGCTTATAGCCTGCGGATACAACTGCGGAAAAGCCGGCGCCGATGGATCATGGGGCGCGGATACGGAGAAGGCCGTTCTCTCATTCCAGGCGGATCATAACTTGGCGACAGACGGCGTATTCGGACCTAAAACGCGCGCCGCATTGGAGGCGGACTACAAAGCCGGAAAAAAGCGGGAAGAAAAGCGGGAAGAAAAGCAGGAAACGCCCGCGACAGATAACGCCGCCTTCATAAAAACGATCGGAGAGCTCGCAAGAAAGGATCAGGAAAAGACGGGGATTTTGGCCTGTATTACTGTGGCGCAAGCAATTTTAGAGAGCGGTTTCGGGCGCTCCGACCTTGGAAAAACTGCCCATAATTTATTCGGAATGAAGTGCAGTCTTTCCGGGAATACATGGAGCGGTTCCACATGGGACGGAAAGAGCGTGTATTCGAAGGATACGAAAGAGGTCTACTCATCCGGGCCTGCGACAGTCAGGGCGGACTTCCGCGCTTATAAAAATTGGGCCGAGTCCGTCGCGGATCATTCTGCATACCTGGCAGGGGCACGGAAGAACGGAAGCGCACTTCGATATGCGGGACTGGTCGGATGTACAGACTACAAAAAGGCGGCGGAGATCATCAAGGCCGGCGGGTATGCGACGGCTCCGGATTACGTCTCGAAGCTTTGCCGCCTGGTCGAACAGTACGGATTGACAAAATACAACGCAGCGGAAAAGAAAGAAGAGAAAAAGCAGGAAGAGAAGAAAGAGAGCGCGGCCGGGAAGACAGAGACAAAAACGAGAGAGATAGAAATATATTTTCCCTCATGGCCGTGCCAGGACTCCCCGGATGACAGACGCGGTTCCGGGATGCTTTTCATCGACCAGAACGGGCGCTGCGTTGTATATGACGCCTTCGATAAGGACTCGGTCCCTTCCGGGAAACTGATAAAACGGATGAAAGAAAAAGGCGTCACGCATTATACTGCGATAGGATCACACGCGCACAGCGATCATCTGGGCGGTATCTATCAGATGCTGGATACGGCGGGGATTATATGCGACGAATTTATCTGTTACGATCCCGCGAGCCTCAAACTGGCAGGAGACGGGAGCGCGAACGCACGATCTGTCAAGAGCGATAAAGCATACCTGCAAAAGCTGATAGATAAGGCGCGCAGCAAGGGCGCGAAAGTCCGATACGTCAAGACCGGCGACAAGATCGACGTCGGCGAAATGTCCTTTATTGTATATCGCAACCAGCCGACAAAATTCACGGAATATGACGACGGCCATGCGTGGGCTTATTGCAACGATGGAGCTCTCGGAATACTGGAAACAAACAGTTACACGGTATGGACTTCGGACGGACCGGGCAAGGGCGCCGAAATGCTGAAATATTTTAAGGATTATGCCGTCAAGGTTATAGACTCTCCTCATCACGGAAACGCCGCCGGAATGGCATACGCGACAGCTGCGGACGACAGGGGCGTTGTCCTTGTCATCGAGGCGAACAATGAAAAGAAAGGGCCGGGATCCTGCGAATTTACTCAGTATGGCAGCCGTCGTTTTAAGCAGCAGGGCATACCCGTATGGCAGTTAGACGGGGATATTGTCGGTATAGCAAGGGCCGGAAAGATGACGTGGAAACAGAGCGGAAAGAAAGATATATCTTATGCGATAAAATACGGCAAAGGAGAGCCGGAACCGGTAGAAGAGATATACCGCGTCAGGAAGACCTGGACCGACAGCAAGTCACAGGTCGGGGCATATAAAATACTGAAAAATGCGAAGGATAAGGCCGACGAAACCGGCCTCACAGTATATGACAGCAAGGGAAAGGCCGTGTATACCGGTAAAAAGACGGAAACGGAACCGGTGAAAAGTTTTCTGGTAAAAGTCAAGACAGGAATGAATGTGAGGCGCGGGCCTGGCACGTCCTATCCGGCTTATAGAGACTGCCCGGTCGGAATATACACCGTTGTCAAGACAGACGGAGACTGGGGCGAATTGAAGGCCGGCGGCTGGATTTATATTGCACAGCCGCGTTGGGTGGAGAGAGTCTGAGCTTCTTCTTTCTCTCTTCCTGCCTTGTTTATATTTTCTTTATATATTTTTATTGTTTTTTCATTTTTTTGAGACTATCTAACCGCTCGCGAGGGATTTAGTCAGATTGAGCCGGGAGCGATCCCGGCTCTTTTTTTATCTGGGGATGATCATTTTTATGGCGGGAGAAACCGGGGGATTTTTCCCCGCCCGTCAGAATTTTTCTTACGCGGTACGAATTTTTCTTACGCGGTAAGTTTTTTTCTATAAAAGAAAAGAAAACAAATAAATATATTTATATATAGTGTTTTCCGGCGCGGACGCCGCGGGGGCGGTGTTCTGCTTGGGTTTGTGTGAAGGAATATTATTCTTCCAGCAGGAGTGCGCAGCGTCCTTCTGGGGGCTTCGGCAAGTCTATATATTTTGTCCTGCATAAGTGCATTGTGGGGATCTGTGGCCATAATGGACAAGTGGCAGGCCTTTATTGCAGGGCAGGGGTAATGATTGCGGCGAATTTTGTCGCACTAACAATTCCGGGCCGGGGGTTCTCCGGCAGGGCGATAAGATAAGGGAGCAGCAGAAGAACGCCCTGCGTTCTTCCATTTGGTCATGATCCGGCGACAGATCCCGCCGTTTCAGTCCCTCAGCGCTGCAAAAACGCGAACACATTATAATAGGAAGAAACTCGCCCACTTTTTACAATTTTCCGATAATGTCAGCAAGATCCCGTACAAACGCGATCGTGCCGCTGTCCACTCGTATACGCGCCAGGAGCGCCAGGAGCGCCTGTATAGCGTCCTCTTGACCGTCTATATCACATATAAGCTCTCGCAGCGCCGCAGAGTCCGTCACGAGGGCCGCAGGCGGTATATCCAGGGCGGCCGCGATCCGGTCCACCTGCGCGACAGACGGCGAGGCAGTTCCGCGCGCCCAGTTGGAGACGGTAACTTCTGTTACACCCATCAGGGCGGCGAGATCCCGCTGCCGCATACCTTTTTCTTTCAAGACTTCTGACAAAATCACATTAAAATCCATCAAAAACACCTCCCATATAATCAGTCAAATGTATATAATAAATTATAATATATTTTAAGTCGATAAACAAGACCGGCGGCAAGTTTATAAATTGTTTATAATTAATTTATGCCCATTTAATGCATTATTAAGGGGGATATGGTAAGATATAGACAGTTAAAGAGACGAGAAAAAAGAAAAAAGCAGGAAGAAAAAACTTCAAAAGTTTTTTAAAAAAATTCAAAAAAGTAGTTGCAAAATAGATCAACCTGCTATATAATTAAGAAAAGAGAACAGAAAAAAGAAAAACATTTTTTCAGACGGAACAGCACTTTAAAAACTTCATAGCCGGGCAACCATGTGACCCGGCAGGGATAGACCGGCAGAGACCGGATCCCGAAAAGCAACAAAAATGAGGAATAGATAAAGCCGATAAGAGATAAGATAAAAACCCGGATCTTCCGGGGATAAAATGAGGATACGGCGAAAGGAGAAAGACCACACCGGGGACAGCACGCAGGAAGCGGAGACTGTACGGATGATCTGACAACGGACGCCAAACCAGACCACAACAGGGACTGGAAGTGATACGAAAGTACACTTCCGGTCCTTTTTTTTATCTCAAAACGGCGAAACAAGGCGGAAAAGAAAGCGAAAGCAAAAGAATGAGGAAAAGAAAAAAGCAGGCGAAGCGCCTGCCTCTTGCCAAGACCCGGAAACGGAGAGCGAGAGGAAAAATGAGGATTTTTACCTTTCTGAAAAATGGAGTCGGAGCTGAACGGACATCAAGAAGAACAGCGACACAGCCCGGAGCAATGCCGGGACAGCTCCACTAGCCGAAAAAAACGGCAAAAATAAAAGGATAAAATGCATACTCAACACAAAAGAGAGGAGATCAAGAAGATGGATGCAAGGATTTACAAGAAAATGCTTAAAAACATTGTCGAGAACGAAGTTAGGACATGGGGCAAAGACAAGCTCAAAAAGGCGGGGATAAATGCCAGTGTAACGGTGGTGTATAGGTCCATCACATTTGAAAAATACGGTCCGTTTGTTAGCTGGCGCTGCCCGGTGATACTGCACGGATACGCGGATGAAGCACACATTGGTGCGTTTGTTGACATAGTCGTGACCGGAACAATTATGGAGAGGGTCCTGATAGATGGATGTGAGTTCTTGGACCGCGAAAAAGAGATCGCCGGGACCTATGGAGACAATCAGAGGATCGAACGCTTCGAAGAGCTCTACGACGGGTGCGCGGTGTGAGAATTATTAAATATTTCTAAACTCGGCAAAAACAGCGCGAAAACCGCCAAAACGAAATACAGAAAAAACATGAAAAAAATATTTGGTGCATAATGACCGCAACAACAAACGAACCGCCCGGCAAAGAACCGGGCACAACAGAAAAGGAGAAAAAACAATGAGAAGAACACAGTATTTTGGCAAGGACATGATGATCCCGGAGAACGCGGCAGAGGCCGCGGAAATGGGCTGGGAGCCCTATGACCACACGCTGACACGCGGATATGTCAGCCGGAAAAGCAAGCCGGAAGATTGGGAGGTCGAAGAAGCCGGCGGGAAGAGATACGGAGAGCTGTATTACGAAACGCCGTCATGGTCATCGACGCAGTACTGCGGCAGGACCTATATCAGACCCGGCAAAACCGCGCAGGCACTTTAATTCACACAGGAAAGGAGAAAGAGCTATGAGGAACGAGAACGTTACCATTAAGGAATTCGACGATGCATTGGTAGAAAAGTTCGCCAGCCAGGGCGACGATTTTTGGGACCCGATGACGGTACAGACCAGCAATGGGGCAGTATACGACGTCAGCATTGACTACGAGCCGGACAACGACATGATGGGACTGTATGCAGACGTAAAAGGTCCGGACGGATACGAAGAAAGTTTTTGCGCAGACATGGATATAAGCGACTGCGAAGAGACAGAAGATCTGACCGAGTTCGCGGGACGTTATTTTACACCGAAAAACGACGACTTCGTGCACGCCGTATGGCAGTTGGCAGACTACATTCACGACGCGATCGAGATCGAAGATCTGATAGATGAGGATCTGTAAAACACAGCCGTCCCCGACAAGCGGGCTCCGGGGGTGCAAAGCCCCCGGGACGGCATCAGACGAGAGACACGGACAGAAAGAACGAAAAAATATATAGAAAGGAAGAAAAAAATGACAAGGGAAGAACAGAAGAAAAAGATTTATTACGTGCAGATGTCCAAGGACTTTTTTGAGGCCAAGAACATCCAGCAGCTGCTGGCGACAAGCGCGGGAGACACAATTTTCAGGATCTACCTGCAGCTTTGGTGCAAGAGCCTCGCGACGGGCGGAACGCTCCAACTTGAAGGCGATGTTCCAATGGCAGAGGAACTTGCAATAATACTCGGTCTTCTGCCGCTCAAAAAAGTCGCTCTGGATCGATGGCAAGCGGAACTCAAAATTATCGAAAGCGCGGTCGAGATTTGTGAAAAGTACAGACTTATCGAGGTCACAGAGTGCGGGATCGAGTTTTTGATGACAGGCGAATATACGAGGGCGTGGACAAAAGAAGCGATCGAAAAGCGCGCAAACCGCCAGGCAGAGACGAATGAAGCCGCAGAAGCGACGGCGCCGATTGAGACGACGCAGGAACAGCCGGAAGAGAGCGAAGAAGCGAAGCCGGAAAAGAAGAAGAAAAAGCCCGCTCCAGTCCGTCACAGATACGGAGAGTACAACAACGTATTATTGAGCGATGAGGAGCTGGAAAAGCTGAAAGCTGAGTTCCCGAACGATTATCAGAAACGGATTGAAAACCTTTCCGGGTATATGGAGTCGACGGGCAGGAGTTACAAAAACCACCTGGCGACAATACGAAACTGGGCGCGAATGAACGGCGAGACACCGGCGACAAAACAGGCAACACAGAAACCGCAGGCGCCCATTATGATCACTGATCAAATGGTTGATAGCGCGATTTACGGAGATGATCTTACCAAAGAAAACTGGGACAGCAAGAAAGCGGCATACGTGCCGGAGCTTCAGGCCGCGATTGAGAAAACATTATTCGGATGATGGAGCCGTCCCCGACAAGCGGGCGCCGGAGGTGCAAGGCCTCCGGGCGGCATTGCCAACAATGGCAATAAAGAGAGAAAGCGAAAGGAGAAACGTATGAAAGAGAAACTGAGGGCATTGATCAAGGAAAAGACGAAGCAGAGGCCGGACACAAAAGTCACGAACGCGGCGGTGTTGAACCCTGGCAGCATCGAACGGATACCGACAGGGATCAGCGCAGTAGATAGACTGCTCGGAGCTGGAAAAGACGGCAAAAAGGGGATCGGGCGCGGAGATGTAACAATCGTATGCGGCCCCACTCACACCGGAAAAAGCACATTGTCGTCACAGATAATCGCAAAAGCAATCAGCGATGATCCTGACAAGGTGGCGGTTGTTTATTCCGGCGAACAGCAGGCGGGCGAATTTAAATTTTACGTCTTCCAGCAGCTGGCCGGGAGCTACATGACAAAGATGCCGTCCGGACAATATGCAATACCAGACAGCACAGACGCAGCCATACGCCAGGCGGTAGATATGCAATTGATATGGCTTGATACGAGAGACGCACAGGGAAAACTGCTGCCGCAGCGTGAAAAATGGACACACATACGCAGTGAAGCGGAAGCATACGCAGAGGCCGGCGCACAGATTTTTCTGATTGACAACGTCATGAAACTTACGGCCGACATTGCAGGAAGCAAAGAACTGCGGACACAGTCAGAACTCGAAAGACAAACCTTTATAGGATCATGGGCAGAGGAGTTTGCGAAAACATACAACGTCTGGGTGATCCTGGTAGCGCATTACCGCAAGTCGGTGCAGGGCATAGAGTCCACAGGCCCGGAAAACATCTTAGGAAGCAGCTCAATATCAAACAGCGCCGGTTACATCATCGAATACAACAGATACTCCGATATCGAGATTAACGGGAACCCGAAGAAGCCGGAAGAACAGCCCGGGGACCCGTCACTGGAATACAGCCGCAAAGTGAAGATCTGGAAAAACCGCGGGAACCGCGGGATCCTTCAAACGCGGGGGATCAGAACTTACTACGACGCACAGAGCTCACGAATATGGACAGACAAGGCCGATATTGCCGATGAAAAATACCCATGGAGAGACCGATTAAACGACAGCAAGTGGCTGGCAGAACAGGACGAAGATTTTAACACACTGCCATTTGTATGAGAACCGTCCCCGTCAAAGCGGGCGCCGGGGGTGCAAAGCCCCCGGGCGGTACTAAAACACGACTCACGGACAACAGGAATAGAAAACACAAACGAAAGGAGAAAGAAATATGCGCGATTTAAAGTTGATACCGGGCGCGGAAGTGATTGCCCGGATGCAGGACAAAAAAGCGGTATATGACGGCGCGGACAATAACATGCGGGACGCATGGGACCACATTATCCGCCAGGAGCTTGTATATCTGTACATCAAGGCGACAGACCCCAGGATCAAGGAACTCTGCTGGCGGGTTCTGTACAAGCTGGAACCCGTAGCGAAGATCGCAAAAGAACCGAAATACAGGGACCTCGGAGCTGATGGCATCCGGGCGCTGTGTGCGGAGGGATTGGAGATCATCGAAGCCCGCAGGATCCCGTGTGGACGGTACAAGCACAAGACGCAGGCGGAGTTGGATTACCTCGCAGAGACAAGATACCTGCTGCCGCAGCTGGCGGCAACATGGGACGCAAAAACAAGAAAGGAGAGCGGAAAAATATGAAGAGAGATGATTACATATGGCGTATGGAACACACGTACTGGGATGATGAATGGGATGACAAGATAGAAGAAAGAATGGCCAGGGACTTTTACGGAGACTGGCTGACAGTCATGAGCTCGGAGCAGGCCGATATGTATTATGTTTGGGCCTGCGAACAAGAGGATGAAGAGGCGGAGAGAGAAGCCGACGAACTGGCACAGGCGACAGCGGAAAGGATGGGAGCTGCATGAAGAGTTTTTCCTTTTATGTTGACGGAAAGCCGCGGGGAAAAGGAAGGCCGCGGATGACAAAAAACGGCCACGTATATAGTCCGGCCGCCACGAAACAGCGGGAAAGCGAGATAAGACAGGCCTTTATCAGACAGGGCGGTGAAAGTTTCTGCGGGGTTCCGGTGATGGTTAGATATGTATCATATCATCCGATGCCCAAGTCATGGAGCAAGAAACAGAGAGACGAAGCCCGCGGAACGTACGCAGACCGGAAGCCGGACCTGGATAACCAGCTGAAGCTGCTTGACGGGCTCAACGGCGTGGCGTGGGATGACGATAAGTCAATCGTCGCCATTGTCGCCAAAAAGGTGTGGGCGGACCACGGCGGCGTCGAGATCACAATCACAGATATGTCGGAATAATTATTAATAATGAAGGGAGATTTTAAAAATGAGAAAAATGTACATTTACAAAACAGACAAAAACGGAACAATCACAAAGATTGGAGAGCGCGAGGACAGGACGCCGGAAGTCAAGATCGACCTGCCTATCCACACGGTCGGAAAAATGACCAAAGCGGTCAACGCGGCCGCAGAGGTTCTGGAGACGGCACAGGACACCGGAATGACACCGCGCGCCGCAGAGTATATCTCGGACCTTATGGCATGGATCATCTCTTATGCCGCAACGACAGCGGCGATTGTTAAAGGACAGGACGGCGAAAAGATAAAGTTTGCCGTCACAGCGATGATGGATGATTTTGACGAGATTATCAACGGATGAGAAAAGGAGAGAGAATGAAACTGATCAACGAAAAAGAAGTATATACCACGGGGATGGACAGAGACACAGCGGCCGAATGGCTGTATATTGAGGCACTCAAGGAAGCCAGGAACAGGCCGGGACTTGCGACGGAAGAGCTCCAGGACGCAGAAAAAGTACAGAGAGACATCGTGGACGCACTGGGGACTCTGGACGCACTGGCAGCAAACCCGCACAATACAGGCGCATACAGGACGCTGAGGGATATATTGTGGATCATTACTGACAATATGGCATAAGACAGCAGGACCGATAAAACAGCCCGCCCGGAAGATCTTCTCCCGGCAACGGGGCGGGGTGCAACTCCCCGCCGGTCCTTTCAAGGGCATGAGGCACGGGCACGGAACAACAGCATCTATATTTTTTAAAGAATAAGAAAGGAGAAAGAAAGATGCAGAATACAGCAGTTAATCGCAGACTGGTTGGTGAGGTGCTCGCGGCGGCGAAAAAGGTCAATGAGGCGGCGGGCGGAAAGAGAATATCCTTTGTTTGCGCGGAGGGCGCGGATGGAGACTGGCAGGCAGTGGAAGAAGAGCCGGAAAGAGAGACGGAGAAAAACAGAGCCGACAAATACTGGGACAGGCTCGAAGAGATTGACGATGATTTTAGTGTGGAGGTAGTGTATGAGAGCTGCAAGAGATATATGCCGCATCATTGAGGCGCCGGGAAAATATAGGGCAGTGATTCGGGACATCGATCAAGAAATTGAGCAGGTCAGAGCTGGTTTTTGTGCCGGCTCTCCCTCCCTTAGCTTCGCCCCGGGCGGGGGCGGGGGATCGAAAAGGGATCTGTCTACATATTATGCTCGCGTTGAAGACCTGATAAAGTGCAGGAAGGCCGCCGTGGATCGCAGAGAAATGGCAGTGCAGGCCGTCCTGGTGATCCTGGAAGGGTGTGAAAACAAGGATGCGAAAAAGCTCCTGCTGCTGGTGTATGTACAGGGGATGACACGCCGGCAGGCCGCGGAGATGTGCAATAAGTCATACGACTGTGCATATAAGATCATGCAGAGGGAAATATCAAGATTGATAAAGAAATATCAAGAAGGAACAGAAAAGAGAGCGATTGCATGAAAATAACGGAGGATCCCTTCCGGGGGATCCTCTTTTTTTATTTTTCCGGAACCTTGAAACTTTATGTGAAAATGGGTATAATATTATATCATAACAAACATACGTTAGACAAGAATAAGTTGATACGATTGGGGGTGATAGATGGGGAAAAGGAAACCGACACCGAGGACAGTGGAGAAACGGCTATTTGAGGAGACGCATCACGAATACATCATATATAGAGAATATATAGAGAATTTTGTATCTACCCGCCGTTTGCCGCGCCGCTCCTGGCACACGGGCGGAGACTCGGGGACGCGTTAAAACAAATAAGAGACGATCCGAAAATTGTCAATGATAAGGACTTTTTATTTTCAGCAACGCAGCTTCTCGAAGAGGGGGAACGGAAAAGAGAGAATGCGCTGTGGCGCACACAAATGCGGATGCAGAAAGAGGGATATGATATTAGGGGGGAATGATATGAGTGAGACAGAAAGAGACCTGCCGTGGATCGGTGAGGGCATACGACTCTCCGGGCCGGCGATAATAGACGGAGAAAAGGGATATGCGATGTTACACACAACGCAGCACTATCTATACACGGGGCGTGAGGAGCCGCTTGCCTTGTCCTGGTATCCGTATAACGGCGGCGCTGTTAATATGTGCGACTACCAGACAATGCCTGCTGCCGTCACGTATGTCGATGATGACAAACTGATAATAGATACGCCGGACGGCCGGAAAGAGATCACAAGGGAAACCGAAGACCTCGCTGTCATCCGTTGGGCCGATGATATGTATATCGCGGCAACAATCAGACGCGCAGAAAGATACGCATCACAGCAAAAGGACCACGTGTTATCCTGGATCCGCGGCGAAAATGACAACGACCTCGCGCGGTCCCTGACATATATGATACTGGACTATATCGACGGCCGCGAGCCGGAAGACGACGACCGGGACCATGCGGTTGAGGTTGCCTGCATATTACTGGCTATTACTGGCGCAGGATGGAGAAGTTATAAGGGCCCTGGAACAGAGTGAATACATCGCATAAAGAAAGGGGGGATGCGTGGATACTATAAAAGCCAGACAAATTGTAAAAAGTCAGTATCTCTAACAGGTAGAACAAAAATAGCGGGAGAAACACGGAAACTATATAGACAAGACTTTTTTCGATTTGTCCGCCTTATATATGGGGTGGGAAAGAGAAAGAAGCAGATTGGAGGTGATAGACGGGCGCCAGGAGGCGCCCTTTTTTTTGATAGTGCCACAACTTCATATTAAGTATTTGTCTGTGCGGCCCGTGAGAAGCACGGGCACATAAAACCCGGCCTTCACACAAAACTGGTATAAAAAAAGAAGACAGACAAAAAAGAGGCAGAAAAAACAGCCTTTCTTCCATTCTCATAGAAACGAAAGGGATATGATGAGAATGAAAAGGAAGGTTGTCACGATCGACCCGGCGGCGGAAAGAGACCTGCTGGACGATATAAATTATCTTGATGTAAAATGTAAGCACGCGCGTTCTGATACCGATTTTTGTAGGTATGAGAGCATGAAAAGAGAAAAGATGAGAGAACTGATTGACCAGCGGCACGCATACGCAATATGCGGGGGAGGAGGTAAGAGATACCACACACGGACGCCGGACGGCGGGCAGATATACGCAACACGGATTGAAGACCTGTATGACAAGTTATATGACTATTACTACGGAGAAAACGGCAAGACGCTGGCGGAGCTCTACGAGCCTTACGTCGAATGGAAAACGGAGCTCAGGAACACGCAGGGCGGGACAATCAAGCGAGAACGCAACATATTTAGGAAGTATATCCAGGGATCCGAGCTCGGCGGGATGAAGATCAAGGAGATCAAGGCATCGGATGTTGAAAAATTTTTCACAGGATACAGTGAGAAGCTGAAACGTCATGATGTCAGCAACATCAAGTCTATTCTGAACGGCATTTTTGATTACGCCGTTTCTCGTGACCTGGTAACAGTCAACGTTTCGAGACAGTACAACACGCGGACGATCAAGACGCAGGCACAGACCAGCAAGTACAAAACATACACCGATGACGACCGGGCAGCCATTCTGGCGGCGCTGGAAAAGTCAGACAATGTATACGATTTGGCCATTTGCCTGATGTTTTGTCTTTGTTGCCGTATTGGCGAACTCCGTGGACTTAAATGGAAAGACATATCACAGGACGGGGCCGGGATCCTGATATGCCGGGAGGTAGTGTTGAGATACGACGATGACGGCCGGGGGCACTATGTGACAGTCGAACACACCAAGACCGGGCACGACAGCGGCGTTCGTTTGCTGCCGTTGACAGACCGGGCGCAAAAGATCCTGGAAAAGGTCCGGGAGAAATACGGAGAGGACGGAGATTATATTTTCTGCAGCCGTTCCGGAAAGTTTCTTTATGAAACTCCGTTCGGTAGACACCTGAAAAAGGCATGCGAGACGGCCGGCGTGGAGTATAGATCTTCACACAAAACCCGCTTTTGGGCAGTGAGTTCGTTGGCATCGAACGGCGCCTCCGCCCAGGACCTGATGGAAATTGCGGGCTGGTCTACGACACAGACGGCGCTGCACTATATCAGACTCAATGCGGCGGGGAAACGGACGCAGGACTTGTTCGACTCTGCGATTGACTAGGCTGTATGCGCATACAGGAAAAGTGCATACAAGTGCATACAGAAAAAAGAGAAAAAGAAAACCCCGGAAAGCCTTAGCGAGAGGGGGACTTGAACCCTCGACACCGCGGGTATGAACCGCGTGCTCTAGCCAGCTGAGCTATCTCGCCATGTTGCTGCTTCATCAGTCAGCTTTTATAGTATACGAAAGCAGAAATGGTTTGTCAATAAGTAAAATCAAATTTTGGAGCAAAAACTGACCGGGCTCTCATCATTCATGAAATCCGCACTTTACAAACCATGCAAAGAGTAAGAAGATAACAAGTGTTCACGATTTAGAATATGCAAAACACACTTTTATATAAACACTGCACATAGAGTGCACTTGGAGGATACCATGAACGGAGTGATCGCAGCAATATTATCTGTAATGATCGGTTCGGCCGCGGCTATAGGAAACGCGGACTGCTCATTGATCATTGAGGAAGCGCATAGAATAGAAGAACAGAATGCAGCAATGGAAGAGGCGGCAGCTTATGTGATCGCCATCGACGCAGGCCATCAGGAGCATGGAAATTTCGGCCAGGAGCCGATCGGACCCGGATCGTCTGCAATGAAGACCAAAGTCGCCGGCGGAACAAGAGGCACTACAACCGGCGTTCCTGAGTATCAGCTGACGCTGGATATCAGTTTGAAGTTGAGAGACCTGTTAGAAGAGAAGGGCTATCAGGTCGTCATGATCCGCGAGACCAATGACGTGGATATCACGAATTCGGAGCGGGCGATGGTCGCAAATGAAGCGAACGCTGACGCCTTCATCAGGGTTCACGCCAACGGATCAGACAGCTCGTCCGCTAACGGCGCTATGACGATCTGTCAGACGTCCTCCAA
The DNA here is from genome assembly GCA_902801415.1 of uncultured Lachnospiraceae bacterium. Taxonomy (GTDB): domain Bacteria; phylum Bacillota; class Clostridia; order Lachnospirales; family Lachnospiraceae; genus CAG-791. Next base: position 123,432 of record CADCIK010000001.1, on the reverse strand, counting down.
CCCCTATAACAGCGAATACTATGAAGATTCCAAACGGCTCTCTGAGCTTGTTCTGGACGCTTATACAGAGGCCACAGGGATCCGCAAAGAGCGGGTCTGGGAGACCGATACGATGAGCGGGATCAACTGGTGCACAGTCCCTGTGACGATCATTGAGCTCGGCTATATGACCAATCCGGAAGAGGACACAAAGATGCAGGACAATGACTTCCAAGACACAATGGCGGAAGGCATTGTCGCAGGAATCGAAGCCTATCTGGCAGAGAAGAAGGAAGAAGAAGCACCTGATAGCGAAGACGCAGAAGCCGCTCCGGCCGGTGAAAACGAAGAAGCGCAGCCGGATGAAGGAAACACCGAAGAGGCCTCTGACACAGGCAGCACAGAAGAGACCTCTGCCGCAGGTACCACGGACGAAACAGAAAGCGCCGAAGAAACCTCAAATACAGGCGACACCGCAGATACAGGCAGCACAACACAGGCAGCAGCAACAGGATCTACCCTGAACACTGAACTCGCGGAAACAGATGAAGAGGCAGCCCGGGAGAAAGAAGCCCAGGCTCTCAGAGACGTTCTCGCTTCAACCATATTCACACCGGCCCGCAAGACAGAGCGCTCAGCGAAGGCCGTGAAGGACCTGATCGGATCGACCGCAAACAGTATACTCAAGAGAAAGCACGATGAACTTCTTGCAAAGACAGGCGCGCAGATGCAGGCGCTGCAGGAGGACCTGGAGGCGGAGATCGGCCGTCTGGGCGGAAAGTGGTCCTTATATCTCAAACGCCTCGATACGGATCAGGTGATCGGGATCAATGAGGACGAGAAAATGGTTGCGGCAAGTCTGATCAAGCTCTTTATAGCGGGCGAGTTCTACCGGCAGACTAACGAGAATATGCTGGATATAGAAATGTACGGCAGGCTTCCGGATTCCATGATCAGTGTAAGCGATAATGGCGCGGCCAATACCCTGATCGGCGCTGTAGGAATGGATAATGTCAACAGATTTGCTGCAGAGAAAGGTTTTAAGGCAACAGAGCTGAACCGCCGGATGCTGGAAAGCAACGGCAAAGAGAACTATACTTCCGCGAAGGACTGCGGCGTTATGCTCGAGCAGGTACTTGAAGGAAAGTATGTCGATCAGAAATCTTCGGACAGGATCCTGCAGGACCTCAGAGACCAGCAGAGAACATGGAAGATCCCTGCCGGAATTCCGTCCGACGTTCCGACAGGCAACAAGACCGGTGAACTTGGCAGTGTTGACAATGACGCCGCTATCGTATGGGCGCCTTCCTGCAGTTATGTCCTCTGTATCATGAGCAGCGGCGCGGGCGGCAGGATCCCTGAGATCGTGCGTCTTTCCTCCATGATCTACAATGCGATCGGAACAGGCGAAGCGCCGGAATAAGGTCAAAACATCGATCACCTTAGGTGGAAAAATCAGACGGCTCAATGCTATAATGAAGCATCGCTTTAAAATACTATTACATGAAGTCAGAGGGGGAAGCATATGGAATTCTTAAAAAGCGTTGTCAAAAAATATACGGAAACCAGCCTGATCATCCGGATCGTGATCGGCCTTGTGGCAGGCGCGATCCTCGGGAGAACCATGAACGGCTGGACCTGGATCGGAATCTTTGGAAGCATGTTCGTCGGTGCACTCCGCGCAGTGGCACCTGTTCTTGTATTTGTGCTGATCATCAGCGCCCTGAGTAACGGACAGAGCAAACTGGACAGTAAATTCGGTCTTGTACTGTTCTTCTATATGTTCAGTACGTTTCTGGCGGCGGCAGCGGCCGTTGTCGCGAGCTTTGTGTTCCCGGTCACAATGAGACTGGGCGAGGCCGCGCAGTCCGATTCTGTGCCGCAGAACGTGGGTGAAGTTCTTCAGAACCTTCTTATCAAGATGGTAGAGAACCCTGTCTCCGCAATCGTGAACGGCGACTATATTGGAATCCTGTTCTGGGCAGCTGTGCTGGGACTGGCCTTTAAGAAGATCGCGGCGCCTGAGACAAGAAGGATGCTCGGCGACGCAGCGGAGGCCGTTTCCGCAGCTGTCAGGGGGATCATCAATCTTGCGCCTTTCGGAATCTGCGGACTCGTATTCAGCACGGTTTCCGAATACGGTCTCTCGATCTTTAAAGATTACGGACGCCTTCTGGTCGTTCTTGTCGGCTGTATGATGTTCGTCGCGCTTGTGATCGATCCTTTCATCGCCTTCCTGTTCCTTAAGAGGAATCCTTATCCGCTGGTATTCAGATGCCTTCGGGAGAGCGGCATTACTGCCTTCTTTACTCGAAGCAGCGCGGCCAATATTCCCGTCAATATGGAACTGTGCGAGAAACTCGGACTTGACCAGGATATGTATTCTGTATCTATTCCTCTCGGCGCGACCATCAATATGGACGGTGCAGCGATCACGATCACAGTTATGACTCTGGCGGCTGCCAACACACTTGGCGTACACGTGGATATTCCGTCAGCTCTGTTCCTGAGCATACTTTCTACGCTGGCTGCATGCGGCGCTTCCGGCGTTGCCGGCGGATCCCTTCTTCTGATCCCCATGGCCTGCTCACTGTTCGGTATCTCCAACGACGTGGCCATGCAGGTCGTCGGCGTCGGATTCATCATCGGCGTGATCCAGGACAGCGTGGAGACCATGCTCAATTCCTCCGGCGATGTTATGTTTGCTGCGACCGCTGAATACGCCACCTGGATCAAGGAAGGCAGGGAGGATGCTCTTCCCACATTCCTGGGCGGCAAGCGCAAAGTGGAGGTTTAAACTGTATTTTGACAGCATATTGTCGGCAAAATACGGATATTATTGAATTTGCTTATCAATTTGGAATATTGCGCTTTGCGCAAAGTTGCTTTATGATACTTGTGCACTGATGTAGAAGAATCAAAAACTTGCAGCAGTCAACCGCTTTATTGGCGCAGATCCGTCGGATCTGCCCTGAATCAACCAAGGAGAGGAAGAGACGTAATGGCAGATTTTGAGAAAATTCTGAGAGAGACCAGTTACCCCGGCCGCGGCATCATGATCGGCAGAAGCGCTGACGGAGCCAAGGCAGTGACCGCTTACTTTATCATGGGAAGAAGCGTCAACAGCAGAAACCGCGTCTTCGTAGAGGACGGAGAAGGTATCCGCACACAGGCTTTTGACCCTTCCAAGATGGAAGATCCCAGCCTGATCATCTACGCGCCTGTTCGCGTATATGGCAACAAGACGATCGTAACAAACGGCGACCAGACGGATACGATCTACGAGGGACTTGACAAGCAGTATACATTTGAACAGGCTCTTCGCAGCAGAGAATTTGAGCCCGATGCTCCCAACTACACACCCCGTATTTCCGGCGTTATGCACGTAGAAAAGGGCAAATACAGCTACGCTATGTCTATTTTGAAGAGCGATCAGGGAGATCCTTCCTCCTGCCTGCGCTACACATTCGCGTATGAGAATCCCAAGGCAGCCGAGGGACGCTTTATTTCCACATATATGGGCGACGGAAACCCGCTTCCCAGCTTTGAGGGAGAGCCCAGAGCGCTTGAACTCAGTGATGATTTCACCGCTGATATCGACGTGTTTACCAACCGCGTGTGGACAGCTCTGAACGAGGATAACAAGGTGTCTCTGTTTGTTCGCTTTATTGACATCGCAAGCGGCGAGTACGAGACAAGGATCGTTAACAAGAATCAGTGAGCAAGGAGATACGAAAAGATATGAAAGAAATGGAACTTAAGTACGGATGCAACCCCAATCAGAAGCCTTCCCGCATTTACATGGAGGACGGCTCCGACCTTCCGATCGAAGTACTTTGCGGAAGACCCGGCTATATCAACCTTCTCGACGCGTTTAACGGCTGGCAGCTGGTCAGCGAGCTCAAGAAAGCGACCGGAAAAGTAGCAGCTACTTCTTTCAAGCACGTTTCCCCCGCAGGCGCAGCAATCGGTCTTCCTCTTTCTGAAGTAGAGAAGAAGATCTACTGGGTCGAGGATATGGGCGAGCTCACTCCCATGGGAAGCGCTTATGCACGTGCCCGCGGCGCGGACAGAATGTCTTCCTTCGGTGATTTCATTTCTCTTTCCGATACCTGCGACGTATGCACGGCCAAGCTGGTATCCAGAGAAGTATCCGATGGTATCATCGCTCCCGACTACGAGCCGGAAGCACTTGAGATCCTCAAGAAAAAGAAAAAGGGCAACTACTGCGTCCTCAAGATCAACCCTGATTACAAGCCCGCAGCGCTTGAGAAGAAGCAGGTTTTCGGCGTGACATTCGAGCAGGGAAGAAATGAACTTGTGATCGATGACGCGCTGTTCGCGAATATCGTGACCGAGAACAAGGAGCTTCCCCAGGCAGCACGCGACGACATGGCGATCGCACTGATCACGCTCAAGTACACGCAGTCCAACTCCGTATGCTATGTAAAAGGCGGCCAGGCTATCGGTATCGGCGCCGGTCAGCAGTCCAGGATCCACTGCACAAGACTTGCAGGCAGCAAGGCTGACAACTGGTATCTGCGTCAGTCTCCCCAGGTTCTGGGCCTTCCTTTCAAAGAGGGAATCCGCAGAGCAGACAGAGACAATGCGATCGATCTCTACATGGGCGAGGACTACATGGATGTCCTTGCAGACGGCAAGTGGCAGGCGCTTTTCACAGAGAAGCCCGCTGTATTCACAGCAGAAGAGAAGAGAGCATGGCTGGATGGCAATACAGACGTCACACTCGGCTCTGACGCATTCTTCCCCTTCGGCGACAACATTGAGAGAGCTTTCCGCAGCGGTGTCAAATATGTCGCGCAGCCCGGCGGCAGCGTGAGAGATGACAACGTGATCGAGGCCTGCAATGACCACAACATGGTCATGTGCTTTACCGGGATCCGTCTCTTCCACCACTGATCATGCAGTTCAGGAGAAGCCTGCCCGGCAAAGGCAACATAGACTTTTATTTTACGGATCCCGAAATAGGCGGACTCAGTGAGGAACAGCAGCTCTTTCTGGCGAACCTCATTATGTACTATTTGAGAAAGTATCCGCAGCTGAAAGTCAATGCGGTCTGGGACTTCGGCATAGAAGAGGGAGATCCGGCACGCGGCGAAAAATACGGCGATTTCGCAAAGAGCAGAGATAATGCGGTCTTTAACGCGCAGATGCTCACGATCTCGTTCAACCACGCAAGGCTCCGCAGGATGCCCAATGAGCCCAATTTCAGGGATATCCACAATGCAATCGAGTATTATTGGGGTCACACTGACTTAACAGAAAAGGCCTTGGCTATGCAGGCTGAACTGCTTCATGAAGGCGTACCGTGGCCGCAGATCGAGAATATGATCAGAGATAAGCTGGGAATCGTTCCACAGGCGGAGAATGGACTGTCTGTGATGGATCCGTATTTTGCCGATGTACAGGCAATCCGTATGATGGAGAATTCGGAGAGCATCCGAAGACTTGTCATTCATGAGATCGGGCATATGCTCTCGGAAGAGACCGGCGCGATCGACAATAAGAAGATCCGGAATCTGTTCGGTAAATGCAGGGACGGATTTGAGAATATCTACGAATTCTGCGCAGAATGCTTTATGACGGCGGAACTGACAGACGCGATCGGTCTTGCCAATGAATATATCAGCACTTTACAAAGTGTGATCTGACGCCGTGAGCAGCAGCCTGCGCAAGAGCTGCATCATTTAAAACGCAAAGAAAAACAGCTGTTCAAAGCACTTAAAGCTTGAACAGCTGTTTTTTATTCATTTTATTTAAATTCGTTCTCGTCCACCATCATATGGTCGCGCAGGTAGCGCATGACTTCCCTTCTTGTGATGATCCCGATAAAACAGCCGGTATCATCGACAACGGGAACAAAATTCTGTGAGGTGGCAGAGACCAGAAGGTCCTCCATATCTGCGTCCGCACGGACGGCGGAATAATCTCTCCGCCTGGAAACAGATCTGAGAGGACGATCAGCAGCGGCCGCTATAGTGAGAGAGGGATGTCTGTTCAGTTCACGGAGCAGGTCGTCATTGGCAAGCGTGCCTTCGTATTTGCCCGTTACCTCGTTCAGAACAGGAACTGTAGTGAACTGGTACCTGAGCATCTTATCAATAGCCTGGCCCATAGTATCTGAACTGTAGACATATCCGACTTCCACCTTAGGGGTCAGAAAAAAGAGAATATTCATAAAATAGCCTTTCTATTACTGATAGTAGAGAATATTCCTGCCAAGGTCGTCCGCTTTCTCTTTGCCCAGATAGTGTTCAACGATAGCAAGAGCGAAGGGAATAGCAGTGCCCATGGCGCGGCTGGTGATGATATTTCCTGTTGTCACGGCGTTTTCTCTGACCAGGTCAGCGCCGCCGTCGATCAGGATACTCTCAACACTGGGATTACAGGTTGACCGGATACCCTTCAGCAGACCAAGTTCCGCAAAGATAGAAGGAGCGGCACAGATCGCGGCGATCATCTTACCGCTCCTGTGAAAGCGGGCGACCTGCTCCATAAGAGGCGTGCAGGCCTTAAGATTGGGAGTTCCGGGAATTCCGCCCGGAAGGACCAGCATGTCATAGCTGTCCCAGTCAAGGTGATCTACCGTTGTATCAGCGACAACAGTTACATTATGGGAAGTGACAAAGACAGGCGTGCTGTTCACTGAAACCTTTGTGCAGGGGATCCCTGCCCTATAAAGGATATCCGCTACAGTGAGCGCTTCAATGGTCTCGCATCCGTTGGCGAGAAAAAGTGCAACTTTGTGATCGCAAGCGTTAGCAGACATAATAATCGTTCTCCTTACCTGTTTATTCTTGTTTGCAATTGAATTCGATGATCCTGCAGGGAGGCCTTCAAAACAACCCCGCCTAAAGACACTTGTATTATATAGGAAAAAGGCAATAAATGTGTGAAGTAGTAATAAAAGTTCTATAAAAATACGAGCTGTTTTGGTACAATAGTATAAAAGTTAAAATTGTGTCAGGTCTGTGCAGACGAATATTTGACTGCTGATCGCAGGCTGTGAACGCAATCCAATCTCAGAAATTGCAAACGCATTGCTGAAAGGAGTAACAATATGGTAACCAATGATGCTACCCTCGTGAGACTAAAACACAGAATAATGGAAGAGACTGCCAGACTGGCCTGGGATGGCAAGCTGGATGAAGAGCACAAGGAGAAACTTGTCTATGAGATCATTCCCGGTCCCAGGGCAACGTATCGCTGCTGTGTGTACAAAGAGAGAGAACTTGTCAAGCAGAGAATCCGCCTCTCCCTGGCGCAGTGCCCGGATGGAGTCTCTCAGTCTGAGAACATCGTTCAGGTAATCCGCCCTGCCTGCGAAGAATGTCCTCTTTCCGCTTATACTGTTACGGATAACTGCCGTCTCTGCATGGGTAAAGCCTGCATCAATTCCTGTAAGTTCGGCGCGATCAGCATTGGTGAGAGAAGAACCCATATCGATCCCAACAAGTGCAAAGAGTGCGGCATGTGCGCGAAGGCCTGCCCTTACGGCGCGATCGCTCACCTTGTCCGTCCCTGCAAGAAGGCTTGTCCTGTCGGCGCGATCACTTACGATGACAACGGTATCTGCGTGATCGACGAAGGCAAGTGCATCCAGTGCGGTCACTGCATCCACTCCTGTCCTTTCGGCGCGATCGGATCCAAGACATATCTTGTCAGCATTATCAATGATATCCGCGCAGGCAAGGAAGTGATCGCTATGGTCGCTCCCGCGACAGAAGGACAGTTCGGCCCTGATATCACAATGAAGTCCATCAAGCAGGCATTCATCGAGATGGGATTTGCGGACATGGTCGAGGTCGGACTCGGCGGCGATATGACGGCAGCTTATGAGTCCCTTGAGTGGGCGGAGGCCAAGGAAGAAGGCAAGAAGATGACCACTTCCTGCTGCCCGGCATTCATGAACATGATCAAGAAGCACTTCCCGAAGCAGTATGCGGAGAATGTTTCCCAGACTGTTTCTCCTATGTGCGCGATCTCCAGATATCTCAAGGCTACGCGCCCCGGCTGTGTCACCGTATTCCTCGGACCCTGCATCGCCAAGAAATCTGAGGCGGCTGATAAGACTATTCCGGGCAATGCGGATTATGTCATCACCTATGGTGAGTTCCGTGCCCTGATGCGCTCCAAGGGCGTTGAAGTGAAGGCAGAAGACAACTCCTATCAGGAGTCCTCGATCTGGGGCAAACGCTTCGCAACTTCCGGCGGCGTAGCAGACGCGGTTCTCGAGTGCATGCACGAGAGAGGACAGGATACATCCGGTATCTCCTATGTGAAGGTTGCCGGCGGACTTGATTGCAAGACCACGCTGACAATGCTCAAGGCTAACCGTCTCAAAGAGGACTTCGTAGAAGGCATGATCTGCGAAGGCGGCTGCGTAGGCGGACCTTCCAAGCACAGAAGCGAAATGGAGATCAAGAAAGCCAGAGAAGGCCTTCTCAAGAAAGCAGACGGCAGAAAGGTTCTCGACAACCTCAAGGATTATCCTATGGACAAGTTCTCCATGTATCGTGACGGACATATGGATCCGGAGTGCATCATCGAGATCAATAAGTGATCACATGCAAGTCAGCTGATATATGAAGACTGTACGTCTACATGCATCAGTCAGATATGATCAACAGTCAGCATCGGGAGCGGATCAGATTAACTGATCCGCTCTCTTTTTTGCCCCTATGATGTGGACGCTTTTAGTACAGAATGCTATAATAATATGCCGTAATGTGAAATTATGCCCAAATACTGCAGGTGAGGATATTATGCGAATAGGAACAGGATATGACGTACATAAGCTGGTTGAGGGACGCAAGCTGATCATGGGCGGTGTCGAGATCCCTTATGAGAAGGGGCTTCTGGGGCATTCAGACGCAGACGTGCTGGTCCATGCGATCATGGACGCGCTGCTAGGCGCGGCGGCGCTCGGAGACATCGGACTGCATTTCCCGGATACCGATGAGAGGTACAAAGGCGCGGATTCCCTGATGCTGATGAGGGAAGTCAGAAAGATCCTGGAAGAGCATTACTTCCTGATCGAGAATGTGGATTCCACGATCATCGCGCAGGCCCCCAAGATGAAGCCGCACATTGAACAGATGCGCCGCAATATCGCGGAGGCGCTGCAGGTTGACATCTCTCAGGTGAGCGTCAAGGCAACGACAGAGGAGCGGCTTGGATTTACCGGCCGCGGAGAAGGCATTTCCGCACAGGCCGTGGCGCTGATCACATCGCCGATGGATCTGGAAGCGAGAACCGCATTTCCTTCCGGAGGAGGCTGTGCCGCCTGTCCTATGCGTGACCGCTCATAACGAAGCCATCACCGGCATTCATGAAAACGTTCAGAAAAACTTGTAAAGTGAGGAATACAATGAAGATTTTTAACACAATGTCCAGAAGCAAAGAGGAATTTGTACCGCTGAAGCCGGGCAAAGTCAGCATGTATGTATGCGGTCCTACCGTTTATAACCTGATCCATATCGGCAATGCGCGTCCCATGATCGTATTTGATACTGTCAGGCGGTATTTTGAATACAAGGGCTATAAAGTCAATTATGTGTCCAATTTTACGGATGTAGATGACAAGATCATCAAAAAGGCTCTGGAAGAGGGCGTTGATTCCTCCGTTATTTCCGAGCGTTATATCGAAGAATGCCAGAAAGATATGGCAAGCCTCAATATCCGCCCCGCAACTATGCATCCCAGGGCAACCCGCGAGATCGGCGGCATGATCGACATGATCCAGACCCTGATCGACAAGGGATACGCGTATGTCGCTGAAGACGGAACCGTCTATTACAGCACCAGAAAATTTGACGGATACGGAAAGCTTTCCCACAAGGACCTGGACAACATGCGCAGCGGCAACCGCGATCTCAAGGTCACAGGCGCTGAGCAGAAGCAGGATCCGCTGGATTTCGTCCTCTGGAAGCCCAAGAAGGACGGAGAGCCTTACTGGGATTGCCCCTGGTGCAAGGGAAGACCCGGCTGGCACATTGAGTGCTCTGTCATGAGCAAGCGCTATCTGGGCAGCCAGATCGATATTCACGCTGGCGGAGAGGATCTTGTATTCCCTCACCACGAGAACGAGATCGCGCAGTCTGAAGCGGCCAACGGAGTATCTTTTGCCAAATACTGGATGCACAACGCGTTCCTGAATATCGACGGCGTCAAGATGGCCAAATCCAAGGGCAATTTCTTCACCGTACGCGACGTCATCGCGCAGTATGATCCGCAGGTCCTTCGCTACTTCATGCTTTCCTCCCACTACAGGAGCCCCCTCAACTTCAGCAGAGAGCTCATGGAATCCGCCAAGGCTTCCTATGAGAGGATCCTCAACTGCGGTGAGAACCTGAAATTCCTTCTGGGCAAGGCGGAAGGTACTATGACCGAAGAAGAGGCTGCGCTTGTCAAAGAGGCAGAGAGCTATCGCACGCAGTTCGAGACTGCTATGGATGATGATTTCAACACGGCAGACGGCATCTCCGCTGTATTTGAACTTGTCAAGTGGATCAACAGCCACGTGAGCGGAAGCTCTTCCAAAGAGTTCCTGGAGGCGCTTGATAAGGAGCTTCTTGATCTGACCGACGTCTGCGGTCTGATCGTGGAGAGAGACAATGAACTTGAGGACGATCTTGCCGCATATGTAGAGGCAAAGATCGCAGAGAGAAAGGCAGCCAAGAAGGCTCGCGATTTTGCCAAGGCAGACGCGATCCGCGACGAGCTCAAGGCAAAAGGAATCATTCTGGAAGATACCAGAGAAGGAGTTAAATGGAAGAAAGCCTGAGAGGCATGATCCTCAAGGAATTTCCGCATGAAGAGATCGATATCAGGACCTATTCCCCGGCATCGCTTGCGTTTCTGGGGGATGCGGTCTATTCGCTGGTGATCAGGACGATCCTGATCTCCAAGGGAAACCGGCAGGTGGAAAAGCTGCACAACGAGACGACTTTTTACGTCAGGGCAGAGCAGCAGGCGGCGATCGGCAAGGCTGTCTACGATCTGATGACAGAAGAAGAAAAGAAAGTCTACAGGCGCGGCAGGAATTCAAACCCCTATCATCATGCCAAGAGTTCTTCACTGGAGGAATATCTGCAAGCAACCGCACTGGAAGCCCTGTGCGGTTACTTGTATTTACAGGACAGGACAGACCGGATGATGGAACTGCTTCGCGAGGGAATCGCGAGGACGGACCGAAAAGGAAAACTGGGTCCCAGAAAGCCGGCTGAGACTGAGACAGGAGAAGATGATTATGAAGAATGAGAACCGGATCGAGGGAAGAAACGCGGTCATTGAAGCGTTTCGTTCCGGCAAAACGATCGACCGATTATATATGCTGGATGGCAGCAGAGAAGGCGCTATGCAGACCGTGCGCAAGGAAGCGGCAAAGCAAGGCACTCCGATCAAATATGTGAACCGTCAGCGCCTGGACCAGATGTCTGAGACAGGAAGGCATCAGGGCGTGATCGCAGAGGTCGCGGCCTATTCCTATGGCGAAATGGAAGACCTGTTCGCGAAAGCGAAAGAGAAGGGAGAGGATCCCTTTTTCGTCCTTCTTGACGGAATTGAGGACCCCCACAATCTTGGCGCCATTATCAGAACCGCGAATATGGCAGGCGCACACGGCGTGATCATTCCCAAGGACAGGGCAGTGGGCCTTACGGCTACGGTTGCAAAGGCTTCTGCCGGCGCCATCAACTATACGCCGGTCGTCAAGGTCACGAACCTTGTCCGTACTATGGAAAAGCTTGCTGAGCAGGGACTTTGGTTTGTCTGTGCGGATATGGACGGGACCAATCTGACAGAACTCAACCTCAAAGGGCCGATCTGCCTGGTCATAGGCGCAGAGGGAAGCGGTGTGAGCCGCCTTGTCAAAGAAAAGTGCGACATGGTTGCATCGATCCCGCAGAAGGGCGATATTGACTCTCTGAACGCGTCTGTGGCTATGGGCGTGCTTGCTTATGAGATCGTCCGTCAGAGAAGCCTATAAAGGCATTACAGTCAGTGAGGACGCATGAATAGAGAAACATATGAGAAGTATTCGGACGAGGAACTGATCGCGCTGTTCAGAGACGGCGACCAGGACGCGATGGAAACGCTTCTGAACAAATATAAGGGGATGGTCCTCAAAAAGGCCAAGTCCATGTATATTCTGGGCGGTGATTCGGATGACCTGATCCAGGAAGGCATGCTTGGACTCTTTAAAGCAGTAAGGGACTATGACTGCGGAAGGGACGCCAGTTTTCATACTTTCGCGCAGCTCTGCGTAACGAGGCAGCTGTACACAGCGGTAACTGCTTCGAGCAGAAAAAAGCATCTTCCCCTCAATACAGCGATCTCTCTCAGCCGCCCCGTGCGTGAAGAGAACGGCGACGATCAGGAAGAGGAACTGGTGGACTGGCTGGAAGCGGACGCCAGCACCAATCCGGAGGAATACCTGATCGGGCAGGAGGAGCTGGAGCGCCTGGAAGAGAAGATCGAAAAGGAACTGAGTCCTATGGAAAAGCAGGTGCTGGAGCTGCACCTGACAGGCATGGGCTACGTAGAGATCGCGCACGTACTCAACCGGGATGAGAAGTCCACGGACAACGCGCTGCAGAGAATCCGAACGAAACTTAGAAAATGGAGGTAACAGAAATGGCATTAAATCCCATGCAGCTTATGCAGATGGCAGACAGACTCAGGATCTTCAGGGAGCAGCATCCCCGTGTGATCGAGTTTATCAGCGCGGTTGGAAGAAATTCGCTGCAGCCGGGCGTTATTCTGGAACTCAAGGTGACTGATACAGAGGGAAACACCTCTGTGACCAACATGCGGCTTACACCTGAAGACATCGAGACGATTGAGATCATTAAGAGTCTCAAGGGCAGCAAATAAAGTACTGCAGCGCTGCGCAAGAGCAGCCGAAAGCAGGATGAATACTCTGAATAAGCAAAAAAAGCAGGGCGGATCCGATAAGATCCTCCCTGCTTTTCTTTATCATATCATTTCCCCAAATGAAGTATTCGGTTTACTGCTGCAGCACGCCGTCTGTGCCGAACGTGTAAGACTTGCCTCCGATTGTATGTTTACCGGTGAACATCTTACCGTAGGAGTCAAAATAGTACCTCTTTCCGTCGATGGTCTGCCAGCCGGTCTTGGCGTAGAAGTCATTGGGCGTCAGATAGTACGTCTGTCCGTCAATGTTCTGCCAGCCTTCGAGCAGATACCCTGTATCGGGGCTCAGATAATACCATTTCTTCTGTTCTTTGACCCATTCCCAGCCGGTGTGCATATAGCCGGTCAGCGGATCAAAGTAATACTTCTTGTTGTTGATGCGCTTCCAGCGGAGGTACATCTTTCCCTCTTTGGTGAAGCAATACTTTTTGCCCTGGATGGTCTTCCAGCCTGTCACGCGAAGTCCATTGCCGTTGAAGTAGTAGATATCTCCGTTGATGTTCTGGAAACGGTTTGTAAGGTAGGCGTTTCCAACCTTAAATTTATAACTGTCGCCTGATTTGACCCATACGCCGCCGGAAGCCGCGTTGTAGGCTGCGCTGTTATTGCTGGGAAGGCAGCTGAAGTGTACGATCTGTCTGGCTGACTTAGGCGCATTGCTGATGATAACGCCTTTGCCGGCCGCGCATTCGACAACTTTGCCGTTGCCCAGATAGAGCGCCACATGGCTGTTGCTGCCTGCCGTGCCCTTTCCGGTGCAGATCACGTCGCCGGGAGACGCCTTGCTGACGTCTGTGCCGATGTTGACGCCGCCGGGATAGCGGCTGGGCTTGTTGCCCCACTCATAGGAGTGCACGAAATCCTCAACCAGTCCGAACTTGTGAAGCACGTGGTAAACATACCAGGAGCAATCTGTCTTGCCGCCGGATTTCAGATGCAGTCTGCGAAGTCCTTTGGGATCATTGTTGGTAACGGAAGAGGCATAATCGATCTTGCCGACGAAATAGGTCGCATAAGCGAGCATATTGTTGACAAACGCGGAGTTCCTGTTCGTGTTGTAGTCAAGCGTCATATCCTTGTCAGTACCGGCTGCCCAGGTCTTTTTCACTGAAGACGTCAGATATGCGTTGCTGTTCCAGACCACCTTGGTACCCGGCGAAGCGGAAGAGGTCTGCGACGTTGTCTGTGAGGCAGCAGCAGGAGCGGTGCCGTTTGTAAGCTGCCCCTTATTGTTAAAGGTATAGCTCATTCCATCAATGACCTGCGCGCCTGTGACCATGTCGCCGTCTGTGCCAAAATAGTAAGTCTGGGATCCGATGGTCTTCCAGCCGGTGATCATAAACGCACTCTGCGTATCGAAGTAGTACTTCTTGCCGTCGATGGTCTGCCATCCTGTCTTGGCGTAGAACTCATCAGGCGTCAGATAATACTTCTTGCCGCCGATGGTCTTCCAGCCCTCCAGAAGGTATCCCTTGGAAGGGCTCAGGTAGTACCACGCGTTCTTTTCTTCGACCCACTCCCAGCCGGTGTGCATGTGGCCGTCTACGGGATCGAACAGATATTTCTTTCCGTCTACGCGCTTCCAGCGAAGCAGCATGCGTCCGTTGGAGTCAAAGCAGTATGTCTTATCATTGATCGTCTTAAAGCCGGTTACGCGATATCCGTCGTTATCAAAATAGTAGGTATAGCTTCCGATCTTCTGGAACTTATTCTTGGAGTAATTCCCGTTTGTGTTGCGGTATTTGTAGCCATTGCTGTCCTTAATGAATTTAGCCGTAAATTTATAGCGTGTAGGCAGCGCTGTCACCGAGTCGGCAGCTGATACAGTTGCAGCCGTTGCCTTCATGGAAGCAGTAATGTGATAGGGCAGCGCGTCGTTGAACTGGTACTTGACCTGGTTGAGGATATTGCCGGCGCTGTCCTTAATATTGGCTGTGACAGTCTTGAGATTGCGCTCGCCGGCAACACTGATATGGCCCGCCTTGACAGTGAAAGTCAGCATGCCATTGTAACGTGTGCTGTAGACATTGCAGGTTTTCTGAAGCGCGGTGAGCGGTGTTTTGACCCAGCCGCCGCCGCAGGAGCCGGGGTCATCGCCGTTCCAGTTGTAATATGCGAAAGAGGGATTCACTTTTTTCATAAAAGCGGAAGAGTTGCTGGTGCTGCCGCCGTGGTGGCTCATCTTATAGATGTCCGCCTTAATATTGATCCCGCTCTTAATGATCTGGCTCTCAGTCTGTTTCTCAATATCTCCGCAGGTCAGGAAGGAAACGCTGCCTGAGGTAACCTTGGTCACAAGGGAATTGTTATTGATGTAACTGGCGTCATATTTGCCGTTGTTATATGTGCATCCCCACAGGACCTTCAAAGTGGCGTTTCCGACTTTGAAGCTGGATCCTTTCTTGAGGTATACGATCTTGACGTTTTCATCATTTGCCGCGTTTACGATCGCGTTGTATCCGGCAAGAAAGTCCTTGCAGTAATTGCTTTTCTGGGCGCCTTTTTTGATATAAGCCGGGTCGGGAAGATAGACCGTGCTCACATTAAAACGGGAGTCCCTGATGATCGTGGGGATCTGATGCATATGATCGTAATGGTAGTGGGAGAGATAGATATCGAATGTGTAGAAATGATGATCATCCAGATAGTTGATCAGCGTATCGTACTTGTCCCGCAGATAGGTATCCATCAGCAGGTTCTTTCCTCCGCTCGAGAGCATTGTGCTGTCGCCCCATACAGAGTCGTGTCCGTAATCGATCGGTGTGATCTGCATGTTTCCGCTCGCCGCTTCTGTCTGAAGAGATGGAGCGAGAGTTGTGAGGATCAGAATGATTCCCAGCAGGAATAAGAATAATGACCTGCGTATGCAGGAAGCTGCATGTTTAAGGTTTGTATTCATAACAAATGTTACCCCTGTTTGCCTCGTGCTGCTTCTTCATTGAGGCATGATTAAGCAAAGTAAACTCGTACCAAGATAAGGATAACATATAATTACGAAAATGTTAACTAAAAATTAAATAAAATTATAAAATTATGACGCAAATAATACTAAATATTCAACAAATATGAACACTGCCTTTTCTGTCTCATCCGGAAAAGGCTCTGGAACGCAGCAATATACCGGCAAAATACAGCAGCGCACCGATTCCCAGCATAATAAAACCGGCGATCATCAGCATATGCTGATAGACGGAAGAGTTTCCGGCGATCTCAAAGATTCCTCGCAGGAGACTGCTGACAGTTGCCGCGGCTGTTCCCGTGTTCCAGAAGAGCGAGGCCAGAAGACTGGGACCCGGAAGCGCATCGATCCAATACAGAAGGCCTGCGGGTACTCCCACCAGAAAGAGAGGCCATGCGAACATGAAGGTCATGAACGGAGAGTGAACGCCGTGAGAAAAAATATTGTAGATCAAATAAAATACAAAGCAGAACGCGGAGACGGAAAGGGCGGCAAACGCCGTCCTGATCAGTTCCCTGCGGTCCTTTTCACTTACCAATATAGACAATATCACTGACGCTCCTTTCCGAGATCTTATCGCCGAAAGTCGTGGGCCTGTTGAGAACTTCGCCGTTGAACCACATTGTCGATGAGCCGCCGCCGTCCAGATTATAGGCCAGAGTACAGCCGAGGTCCTGCATCAGCTGTG
The DNA here is from genome assembly GCA_902801415.1 of uncultured Lachnospiraceae bacterium. GTDB lineage: Bacteria > Bacillota > Clostridia > Lachnospirales > Lachnospiraceae > CAG-791. The sequence goes on along the minus strand of CADCIK010000001.1, from coordinate 106,849 downwards.
CAAGTTCTAAAAGTGATAAACCGACACTCTCATCCGTGCGGCCGTCTGATACGACAAATATATAGTGAAGAGGGGAGAGAACGCCGATCGCGGTCCGCGGATTGGTGACCTGGGCGCGGTCCACTTCTTCGCCCTCTCTGACAGAAATCTTTCCGTCGATAATAAGCCCGGGACCGAAAGAAAAGATATCACGGGCCCCCATTTCCTGCATTTCCTGTGCAGTGTAATCCACCTCTGCAAGGATCTGAAGCGTTCCGTCCTCCAATATGACCAGATCCTCCTGATTCTGGTCATAGGCCGCGAGTTCGCGATAGAGATATCCGCCCCGCATGACATACCCTGTATCACGAAAACCGTAATAATCGCCGTTGATGGCCAGGATCGCGTTATGTTCCCGCGCGATCGAGGAGGTTGTGTCTGTCAGATTGCGGGCAAATGCATTGCCTGCAAGGGCCGTTCTGAGGCAGTCGGGGTCGTCGACTGTTATATCCGCGATATAAATATCGGTATCGAGCCGGCGCATTGTGCTGATCCTGATGGAAATGTTCCCGTCCTCATAAGAGTTATCTGTAATGACCGGTTCGGTCAAAGTCTCTTTGCCTTCCGTTTGGCCGGCCTGCATGACAGGTTCACCGTCCGAAGAGAGATCAGCGTCACTGTAATATGAGCCTTGTGTCTCAGAGGTATGGATAATATCCCTGGGGATCACAAAGGCGTCCAGCAGCGTCCAGGCCGTCCAGATGACGATGACGGCCGAGGCGGCGATCCGCCAGATCTTTCGCACCTTGCGTTTATAGAAAAGGGAATCGTCATGATCCCCTCTGTTTGTACTGTGTGTTTTGTTCATATCCGGTCAGAATTACCTGTGTTTGCTATGGACAGTTGTCATTCTCTGGTCATGCGGATCACAATGTCAGCAGCAATTGCGATCAGCCCTGCAGCGGCCAGTCCGATCCCTGCTTTTTTCAGGGGTTCTCTATATATAAGGAAAGAATCACGAACGGGACGGAAGTGAGATCCCTTATTGCCGTCTTCATATACGGTCTCGATCGGGATCATGAGCAGTGGAGCGCTCTTGACAGCCTCTGTCAGGAAATTCATCTCATAATCATACCGGTCTCCTTTGCAGCGCAAAGCGAGAGGGATCAGGCTGGCGGGAATACCGCGAAGTCCCGTCTGTGTATCATTGCAGGATACGCCTGTTGCCGCCCTGAAGAAAGCGGATGTAATGCGGTTGCCCATTCTGCTTTTAGGGGGCACGTTTTCTTTGTCAAAATCGCGAACGCCCAGAACAAGATGATCGGGATATGTGTCCATGGCGTCAGCGATCCTGACGATATCCTGCGCCAGGTGCTGTCCGTCAGCGTCCGCCGTAATAACATTGATGTCCTTTCCAAACTGGTGGACAGCCTTTTCGATACCGGTCCGAAGCGCGGCACCTTTTCCCATATTGTGTGCATGGTGCACGATCGTGCATCCCATCTCTTCCGCCCGGCAGAAGACAGGCGTATATTCGCTGCCGCTTCCGTCATCAGCCAGTACGATCCTGATCAGACCCACGTTTTCAAGGGCTTCCACAAGATCCAGTAATCTATGATCCGGCTTATAGGCCGGTATACAAACGACATTATTCATACTATGAAAATCGCTCCTTTCTGCATGATCGGGAATCAAAAGGCCCTCTGCAGGGCCGGTTGAACAGATGATTCCGGAATCCTATTATATCCTATTTGCCCGAAAAGAGAATCAATAGAAAGTGACAATTTTGTGAAGTCATTTATTATAGCGGCTTCTTTTGCTATAATACTGCTTTATCAGGGAGAATTCTTTTGCTATAATACAGAGATGAATTTATGATTCAGAAAGGAAAAGGTTCATTATATGAATTTTGGTAGAAGAGGAATACGCAACAGGCAGGAGTATCTTGCTTCGAAGAGCCGTAAGCGTCTGAAAAAGGTAATGCTCGGTATCGGGCAGCTCTTACTGGTAGCTGTCATAGGCCTCGGCGTTACCGGCGCGGCGCTGGGACTGGGCGTTTTTCGCGGCGTGATCGACAGCGCTCCCAGCCAGACGGTCATCGACGTCAGCCCCAAAGGCTTTTCTTCCTTTGTATATGATGCCAAGAACAACCAGGTCGCCAAGCTGGTGTCAGCGGATTCCAACAGAATCCCGGTCTCCGGCGATATGATCACAGATGATCTGGCGCACGCGTTCGTCGCGATCGAGGACGAGAGATTTTATGAGCACAAGGGTATTGACGCGCCCGGCATATTAAGAGCCGCGGTGATCGGCGTCACATCCGGCAATTTCTCTGAAGGCGCAAGTACGATCACGCAGCAGCTGATCAAGAACAACGTCTTTACATCCTGGACCAACGAGACCAGCGTAGAGAGGATCAAGAGAAAACTGCAGGAGCAGTATCTGGCGATCGAGCTGGAGAAGACCATGAGCAAGGACACGATCCTTCTCAACTACCTCAACACGATCAACCTCGGCCACGGCACTCTGGGTGTAGAAGCGGCCTCCCAGCGGTATTTTGACAAGCACTGCAACGAACTGACCGTATCGGAGTGCGCGGTAATTGCCAGCATCCCGCAGAACCCCACCCAGTTCGACCCGATCATTTATCCCGAGCAGAACAAACAGAGAAGAGATGTAGTCCTCAACTATATGCTCAATCAGGGATATATCAACAACGAACAGCTTGCGGAAGCGGAAGAGGACGACGTCTACACGAGGATCCAGGAAGTCAATATCAAGAAGCAGGTTGAAGACAACAAGATCAACTCCTACTTTGTCGACGCGCTGCAGACACAGATCTTAAAGGATCTGCAGGACGACGCCGGGAAGACAGAGGAAGAAGCATACGCGCTTCTTTACAGCGGCGGTCTTAAGATCTACTCCACGCTTGATCCGGATATTCAGGCGATCTGCGACAGAGAGTGCAGTGAGGATTCCGGCAACTTCCCCGATAACGTCAAGTATATCCTCAGCTATAAGCTCTCCGTCATCAATGAAGACGGCACTACGTCCAACTATGACAGCAACTCCCTGGCCAACTGGCTGGCTGACCAGGATTGGGACGCGGATCTTATGTACAGCTCCAAGGATAACGCCTACAGCGATATCGAGGACTTCAGGAATTCTGTCATCAAGGATCCCAAGAAGCAGAAGTATACAGAGAGCGTCAACCTGGCTCCCCAGCCTGAGATCTCTCTCACCATCGAGGATCAGCACAACGGACATGTGCTGGCGATGGTAGGCGGACGAGGCGACAAAGAAGCTAACAGGACACTGAACAGAGCAACGGATACGCTCCGCCAGCCCGGTTCCACTTTTAAGGTCATCACGACATATGCGCCGGCTCTGGATACAGGTGAATATACCCTTGCTTCTTCCGTAGTCGACGAGCCCTACAGCTATAAGAGCGGCGTGCCGGTGCGCAACTGGTACAAGGGATACAGAGGCCTGTCCACAGTCAGACAGGGTATTGTGCAGTCCATGAACATCGTCACTGTTAAGGTCCTCTCCGACATCGGTCCCAGACTGGGATATGACTACGCGCAAAAATTCGGCATTTCCACGCTGGTTGACGGCATTGAGATCAACGGCGGCACCTACACGGACGTCAACGAGACACTGGCACTGGGCGGAATTACTTACGGTGTCAAGAATATCGAGCTGAACGCCGCATATGCGACCATTGCAAACGGCGGATTCTATATCGAGCCCAAGATGTACACGGAAGTCTACGACCACGAAGGCAACCTTCTTCTGGACAGCTCCAAGACCGCAGCCGGAAGACGCGTTCTCAAGGAGAGAACAGCATGGCTTCTCACTAACGCTATGGAAGACGTTGTGGAGGAAGGTACCGGCAGAAGCGCGGATTTCCCCACCACAAAGGTTGCAGGCAAGACAGGAACCACTTCGGATGAGAACGACGTTTGGTTCTGCGGATACACGCCCAAATATACTGCGACCGTCTGGGCCGGCTATGACAACAACGTCGACCTTACCACATCGGAAGAGCAGAATCTTGCCAAGACGATCTGGCGAGAGGTCATGGAAGACCTTCCCGGAAACCAGGATTGGCAGGAATTCGAGGAACCTGACGGAATCGTCAGAAGAACCGTATGTAAAGTCTCCGGCCAGGCACCTTTCAGCGGTGTCTGCCCCGCAGTCACCGAGTATTTTGACGAAGATACCGAGTTTGACAGCGACAACTACTGCGATTACCACTACGAGGAGTACCTCGAGATGAAGCGCAGAGAAGAGGAAGAGCGCAAGCGCCAAGAGGAAGAGGCCAAGAAGAAAGCGGAAGCTGACGCCAAGAAGAAGGCCAAGGAAGCTGCCAAGAAGAAGAAAGCGGCAGAGAAGAAAAAGTCTGACGATTCGAACTGATTTTAGATTTGACAATGATATACCGCTGTGCTATTATACATTTGTTGTCGCGAAGACAGCAAATAAGCTGGCATAGCACAGTCGGTAGTGCGTCGCATTGGTAGTGCGGAGGTCACGAGTTCGATTCTCGTTGCCAGCTCTTACAAACCCGAAAGCGTTTATAGTAAAAGCGCTTTCGGGTTTTTTTTCAAAGACCTGTGATAAGATGCCGTTCTGGAGGATCCAGCCGGCATAATGGAGTTGTAGGGAGGTCCGGATGGCTGCGGAAATGGAATATCTCACGATCGGAAAGACCGGATACGGAGAATACACGGAGAAGAAATCCCGCTTTCTCGGGGAGATCCATCCTGCCGCCAGTGAAGAGGAAGCGGCGGCAGCAGTCGCAAGAGCGCGGAAAAAGTATTATGACGCGCGGCATCACTGCTACGCATGGGTCCTGGGAGAAGACGGCTCTGCCAAAAAAGCGGCGGACGACGGAGAGCCCTCAGGCACAGCCGGCATTCCTATGCTGAAGGTGCTTGAAGGAGAAGGGATCCGCAATGCCGTTGTTGTTGTGACCCGGTATTTTGGCGGGACGCTTCTCGGGACAGGCGGTCTCGTTCGCTCATATACACAAGCCGCAAAGGCAGCGCTGGCAGACGCGCAGATCGTCAGAATGTGCCGCTGCAAAGTGATCGGGATCGACACGGAATACGGGCTGCTCGACAGAGTCCTCTATTATCTGAAGCAGAATAAGATCGATCCGTACGATCAGGCCTATACAGACCGCGTTTCGCTCTGTATTACGGTCGAACATGAGCGGGCAGACGCGGTGACTGCAGGTCTCGTGGCGCTTTCTGCAGGAAAGGTGATCATAACCGAACTGGACGACGGGTTTTACCCTCTGCCGGCCGTTCAGGCTGATTGACAAAGGGTCTTTGAGAGACTAAACTGAACACGAAATGTGTAAGATCTTTATCTTTTCATAGAATTCTTGACCAGGAGAGGAGGTGGTTTCGTGGATAGAAGTACATATAGTTCCGGTACAGATAATCCCCTTCCACGAACGTGTGGATACAGCAATCACCTTTTTGATGGAGGAAGGATATGGAAAATAAGAATATAGATTACGAGAAATTACTTCGGGACCTTCTGGAGCAGAAGCAGTATACAAAGCTGCGCCAGGAGATCGCGGATATGAATCCCGCGGACGTCGCGGCGGTCATGGACGAGATGGAAGACGATGAGTCATTGCGGATCTTCCGCATCCTGCCCAAGGGGATCGCGGCAGACGTATTCGCCAACCTTGAGATCGAAGGGCAGCAGTACATCATTCAGTCCCTGTCCGATAAAGAAGCATCCAGTATCATCGATAACTTGATGGCAGACGACGCGACGGACCTTCTGGAAGAGATGCCCGCAAACGTCGTCAAGAAGATCCTCAAGAACGCGAAACCGGAGACACGCAAGGACATCAACCATCTGCTTCGCTATCCGGAGGATTCGGCCGGCAGCATCATGACGGTCGAGTACGTGGATCTGAAAGAAAATATGACGGTCAGCGACGCCGTCGAGAGGATCCGTAAGATCGCGCTGGATTCCGAGACCGTCAATATCTGTTATGTTGTTGACGCGCAGCGCGTATTGCTCGGCACGGTAGCGCTTCGATACCTGATCCTCATGAATCCCGATGCGATCATCGGGGAATTCATGAATGACAATGTCATCAGTATCAATACCCTTACCGACCAGGAAGAAGCGGCCCGCATTTTCCAGAAATACGACTTTACCGCGATGCCTGTCGTGGACAACGAGAATCGTATGGTCGGTATCATCACCATCGACGACGTAGTCGATATCATCCAGGAAGAGGCTACCGAGGATATCGAGAAGATGGCAGCTATCATCCCTTCCGATAAGAGCTACTTCAGGACTGGTATTCTGGACACCTACAGAAACAGAATGCCCTGGCTCCTTCTTCTCATGATCTCCGCGACTTTTACAGGCGCGATCATCACAAGCTATGAGAAGGCGCTGGCCTCTTATGTGATCCTTACAGCCTATATTCCCATGCTGATGGACACCGGCGGTAACGCGGGTTCCCAGGCGAGCGTATCGATCATCCGTGGTATTTCCCTGCAGGAGATCGAGTTTGGCGACGCGCTGAAGGCGCTCTGGAAAGAGATCCGGGTCGCGGCGCTATGCGGCATCACGCTTTCCGTCTGTAACTTTGTAAAGCTTATGCTGCTGGACAGAGTCGGATTCCAGATCGCGGCCATCGTATGCTGCACTCTGGTGCTGGTCGTTCTGTTCGCTAAGTCGATCGGATGCTTCCTGCCGCTTCTTGCCCACAGACTCGGCTTTGACCCCGCTGTAATGGCAAGTCCCCTGATCACGACGATCGTAGACGCGATCTCCCTTTCGGTCTACTTCCTGATCGCGACAAATGTGCTCCATTTGGCCGTATAGCGGCACTTATAAGACATAATAAAAGCCTGTATGGGATCATTCCCATACAGGCTTTCTTGTTTCTATATATGATCTGTGCATGTTCAAATTTGAAATGCTCTTACTGCATCAGAGCGGCGCTCTTGGCTGCAGCGCTGATATTCGCGCGCTTTCTAAGGCGGGGATCCAGGATCTTCTTGCGAAGGCGCAGATGATTGGGGGTCACTTCCAAAAGCTCATCGGTATCCACATATTCGATGGCCTGCTCAAGGCTCATGAGCCTGGGCGGAACAAGGCGGAGCGCTTCGTCCGCGCTGGAGGAGCGGGTATTGGTAAGGTGCTTGGTCTTGCATACGTTTACGTCGATGTCTACGGATTTGCCGCTCTGTCCGACGATCATACCGGCGTAAACTTCTTCGCCGGCGCCGATGAAGAGCTGTCCGCGCTCCTGCGCGTTGAAAAGGCCGTATGCAACAGCAGTTCCCGCTTCGAACGCGATCAGAGAGCCCTGCTTGCGGTAAACGATGTCGCCCTTATAAGGCGCATAGCAGTCGAAGATCGTATTCATAATGCCGTTTCCCTTGGTATCCGTAAGGAAATCGCCTCTGTAGCCGATCAGACCGCGGGAAGGGATGGAGAACTCGAGTCTTGTGTAACCTCCATTGATGATCCCCATGTTGAGCAGCTCACCCTTGCGCTCACTGAGTTTCTGGATGACGGTTCCGGAGAATTCCTCGGGAACGTCGATAAAGCAGGTCTCCATAGGCTCAAGGAGCTTTCCGTTTTCATCTTTCTTGTAGATGACCTCGGCTTTGCTGACCGCGAACTCATAGCCTTCACGGCGCATTGTCTCGATGAGAACGGAGAGATGAAGCTCGCCGCGGCCGGATACCTTAAAGGATTCTGTCGTATCTGTATCTTCCACACGCAGGGACACGTCCGTATTGAGCTCTCTGTACAGCCTGTCACGGAGGTGGCGGCTGGTGACATACTTGCCGTCTTTGCCGGCGAGAGGGGAGTCGTTGACGCTGAAGGTCATAGAGATCGTGGGCTCCGAAATCTTCTGGAAAGGAATAGCCGCCGGCGCATCGGGAGAGCAGATCGTATCACCGATATGGAGATCGGAGATACCGGATACAGCTACGATCGATCCGATATGGGCTTCATTCACCTCAACGCGCCTGAGTCCCTCAAATTCGTAGAGCTTACTGATCTTGACCTTTCGCATCTGGTCGGGGTTGTGGTGGTTTACGATGACGCATTCCTGATTCACTTTCAGGGTTCCGTTGTCAACCTTGCCCACACCGATGCGGCCTACATATTCGTTGTAGTCGATGGTACTGATCAGCATCTGTGTGCCGGCTTCCGGATCGCCCTGAGGAGCCGGGATATAATCGATGATCGTCTCGAAAAGAGGCTTCATGCTCGCGCCCGGGCTTCCCATATCGAGAGTCGCAATGCCGGATTTGGCAGATGCGAACACGAAGGGACAGTCGATCTGTTCGTCGCTTGCGCCAAGGTCCATTAAAAGTTCCAGGACATCATCGATCACCTGTGTGGGACGCGCACCGGGACGGTCGATCTTGTTGATGCAGACAATAACAGGAAGATCCAATGCCATTGCCTTACTGAGTACAAAGCGGGTCTGGGGCATGGGACCTTCAAAGGCATCCACGACCAGGATCACACCGTTGACCATCTTGAGCACGCGCTCGACTTCGCCGCCGAAATCCGCATGTCCGGGGGTGTCAATAATATTGATCTTGACGCCCTTATAATAAACTGCTGTATTTTTGCTCAGGATCGTGATCCCGCGCTCTCTTTCAATATCACCGGAGTCCATGACTCTGTCCTGCACGGCCTGGTTCTCACGGAAAACGCCGCTCTGACGGAGCAGACCATCGACCAGCGTCGTCTTGCCGTGGTCAACGTGCGCGATGATTGCTACATTTCTGACATCTTCTCTAGTCTGGATCATTCCTTCTCCTTACCTTCTGTCCCGATGCAGTCCATCCTGCATCCGGCTGTTTCTCCTTATAAATAAGAAACAAAAATAGTTTTCCTTCATAAACTCAAACAGTATAGCATCGGAGACCGTCCTTGTAAATGGCGGATATCTAATGTAAAATGGTTAATGGTATTAAAATCTTTGGAGGAACGGCAAGATGAGCAGAATCATTTTGAAATTGAGCGGCGAGGCACTGGCGGGTCCTAAGCGCATGGGATTCGACGAGGAGACCGTAAGGGGCGTTGCGGCGCAGGTGCGCCAGCTGGTGGACGCCGGATACGAGATCGGCGTTGTGACCGGAGGCGGAAACTTCTGGAGGGGCCGCACCGGAAATGAGATCGACCGTGTTAAGGCTGACCAGATCGGAATGCTCGCCACAGTCATGAACTGCATCTATGTATCGGAGATATTCAGGACAGAGGGTATGAAGACAGTTGTCATGACGCCCTTTGCGGTTGGCGCGTTTACGGAGCTGTTTTCGAAAGACAAGGCCAATCAGTATTTTGGCAGCGGCACGGTTGTCTTCTATGCGGGCGGAACGGGACACCCCTACTTCTCCACAGATACCGGCATCCTTCTGCGCGCGATCGAATCTGAAGCGGATATGATCCTTCTGGCCAAGAACATCGACGGCATCTACGACAGCGACCCGGCTAAGAATCCCGATGCGAAGCGTTTCGACACCATCTCCATCGATGAAGTGATCGAGCGCGGCCTGCAGGCTGTCGATATGACAGCTTCGATCCTTGCAAAGGAGAATCATATGCCTCTGCGTGTGTTCGCTCTGCAGGAAGAGAACAGTATTGTAAAAGCAGCTGCCGGCGATTTTAACGGAACAACGGTCACCGCTTGAAACAGAATAGAACGGATCCATATAGGAATGAAATATTAAACCAGGGAGGTTAATTATGAGCAGCGAAAGAATTAAACCTTATGAAGAGAGAATGACCAAGACAGTCAGTCATCTGCAGACAGATCTGCAGGCTGTGCGCGCAGGCCGTGCAAACCCGCACGTTCTCGACAAGATCCGCGTTGACTATTACGGATCCCCGACACCGATCCAGCAGGTCGCGAATGTCTCCGTGCCCGAGGCAAGGATCATTCAGATCGCTCCCTGGGAGAAGAAGATGATCAAGGAGATCAGCCGCGCGATCAACAGTTCCGATATCGGCATCAATCCCACCAACGACGGACAGACCATCCGCCTGGTGTTCCCGGAACTGACCGGTGAGCGCAGAAAGCAGCTCTCCAAGGACGTCAAGAAGATGGGCGAGGAGTCCAAGGTCGCGCTCCGCAACATCAGAAGAGACGGAAACGACGCTTTCAAGAAACTGAAAAAGACCGAGGATCTCTCTGAGGACGTCGTCAGCGATCTGCAGGATGAACTTCAGAAGGTTACTGAGAAGTACATCAAGAAGATCGACAAGATGATCGAAGAGAAGACCAAGGAGATCACCACACTGTAATCCGGCTGCAAGCGGATAGAATCACAGAGGTTTAACTTTGGATAAAGAAAGAAGAATACCCGTCCACGTTGCCATTATCATGGACGGAAACGGAAGATGGGCGAAGCGCCGCGGTCTTCCCAGAACCGTAGGACACACACAAGGCGCAAGGACCGTAGAGCAGATCCTGGAGGATGCGGATCACATGGGGATCCGCTATCTGACCGTTTATGCTTTTTCAACAGAGAACTGGAGCAGGCCGGATACTGAAGTAAAGGCCCTCATGAACCTTCTGAGGACTTACATGAAGACCAGCCTTGCCAAGTGCGCCCGCAATAATGTAAGGATCCGCGTGCTCGGCGACAAGTCGAGACTGGACAAGGATCTGCAGGTTGCGATCGCCAATCTGGAGCGCGACACCGCATCTAATACCGGGATCGGATTCCAGATCGCGATCAACTACGGATCCAGGGACGAGATCGTGCGTGCTCTTCGAAGTGCCGCTGAAAAGGTGGCAGACGGCTCTATACAGCCTTCCGAGATCACTGAATCTCTGATCTCTGATAACCTCGATACCAGGGGAATCCCTGATCCCGACCTTTTGATCCGGACAGGCGGAGAGCAGAGAATATCCAATTTCCTTCTCTGGCAGACAGCATACGCGGAACTCTATTTCTGCGACACCGCCTGGCCTGATTTCAAGAAAGAAGACCTGGAAAAGGCTGTCGACGCCTACAATAACAGGGAACGCAGGTACGGAGGCCTTATCTCATGAAACAGAGAGTGATCAGCGGTGTGATCATCGCTGTTTTGATCATCGCATTGGGACTGCTCGGCGGTACCTTCCTGGCAATACCGATCATGCTTTGTTCCATGATCGGATATGCAGAGCTCGGGCGGGCAGTCGGCTTTCTGCAGAAAGAGCAGAAGGTCAATCTCATGACCGGTCTGGCGCTCGGGATCACGGTCGTGTATTATGTAGGCCTGATCATATTGGAAACCAGATGGGGAAGCGATCCCAGGACTATGGTTTACGCATCGGATTTCTTTACAATGGTGATCCTGATCGCCGCCTTCCTGGCCCTGATGATCGCCTATGTCATGACGTTTCCGGCCTATCGCTCGGAACAGGTCATGGCAGCATTCTTCAGCTTTATATATGTGCCGGTCCTGATGTCCTTTATCTACAGGTCCAGGATCCTTCCTTACGGCATATATCTGTACGCGCTTATTTTTATCTGCAGTTCCGTCTGCGATACATGCGCGCTTGCTGCAGGGATGATGTTCGGCAAGCATAAGATGGCGCCGGTCCTGAGCCCCAAGAAAACCATCGAAGGGGCGATCGGGGGAGTGGCCGGTTCAGCCATTTGTTCCGTGATCCTGTCCTTTGTACTCAAAGCGGCAAATCCGGATGCGGTTTTTCATGTGCAGTTCCTGATCATAGGAATATGCGGCGCATTGATCAGCATGATCGGTGACCTTGCCGCTTCAGCGATCAAGAGAAACCACGATATTAAAGACTACGGCAATCTGATACCGGGTCACGGCGGCATTATGGACCGCTTTGACAGTATCATCTTTACCGCGCCGCTGATCTATATTCTCGGAGTACTTCTCCTTGGAACGGCGGCATTGTAAGCGACATACTTGAGGGGGCGGGCTATATGTTCGCCTTTTCTTGCTTTTTAAGCGCTTTCTTCAAATCTTTGTAAAGAAAGCGGATCAATAACATACAGGAGTGTACAAACTTGAGCAATAATTGGATCGTCAGTATACTGCTTTTTATACTGATCCTCGGCATTATAGTCATATCACACGAATTCGGTCACTTTGCCATGGCAAGGAGGAGCGGGATCCGCGTCAATGAGTTCGATGTGGGATTCGGTCCCACGCTTCTCAGAAGAAGGTTTGGAGAGACGGATTTCTGTCTGAAGCTCCTTCCGTTTGGCGGCGCCTGTGTATTTGAAGGCATGGACGCGCTGGAGGAAGACGAGAGAAAGGATCTTGCGCCGGACGCTTTTCCCAACGCCCCTGTGGGATCCAGGATCGCCACTGTGCTGGCAGGACCCGCAGCAAATTTTATCCTCGGCTATGTATTCGCCCTCATTATAGTGGCATTCTGCGGCACGGATCTTCCTGTCATCAAAGAGGTGATCGAAGATTCCGCGGCAATGGAGGCCGGGATCGAAGCAGGCGACGAGATCGTTAAGATCAATGGAAAGAGCATTCATCTCTACCGTGAGATCAGCCTGTATTCCATGATGAATTACGGCGAACCGCTTACGATCACATATAAAAGAGAAGGCGAACGCAATACAGTAACTTTGACGCCCAAATTTGACGAAGAAGACAACAGGTACTATATTGGTATCCGAGGTGCAGGTGAACTCCATTCGTGCAATGCGATCGAAGTCTTCCAATACGGATTCTATGAGATCGAGTACTGGGTGAGGGCGACGACAAGTTCGCTTTCAAGCATCTTCAAGGGGCACTTTTCCAGAGATGACCTGGCCGGTCCCGTCGGCGTGGCACAGGTCGTCAATGACACATACACAGAGGCGCAGCCCTATGGGCCTCTTGTTGTGATCATGTCGCTTCTCAATCTGGCGACGCTTCTGACCGTCAATCTGGGGATCATCAACCTGCTTCCGCTCCCGGCGCTGGACGGAGGAAGGCTTGTGTTCCTCGTGATCGAGGCCATCCGCGGAAAACCGATCCCTCCCGAAAAGGAAGGCATGGTCCACCTGGCAGGGTTCATGGCGCTCATGCTGCTCATGGTCCTTGTCCTGTTTAACGATATTTCCAGACTCTTCAGGTGATAAGAAAGGATTTTTATGGCATACAGAGATAATACTAAAGTAGTTAAGATCGGTGACCGGCTGATCGGCGGCGGCAATCCGATCCTGATCCAGTCCATGACCAATACGCACACGGAAGATGTGCGCGCTACAGTCGAACAGATCCACAGACTGGAGGCTGCGGGATGTGAGATCATCCGATGCACTGTTCCCAACAAGGAAGCAGCGGCGGCGATCTCTCAGATCAAAAAGGAGATCTCGATCCCCCTTGTGGCGGATATTCACTTTGATTATAAGATGGCCATCGCGGCGATCGAAAACGGTGCGGACAAGATCCGCATCAACCCCGGCAATATAGGCGGGCAGGCGCGCATCAATGAAGTTGTGCGCTGTGCAAGTGAGAGACAGGTCCCCATCAGAGTCGGCGTCAACAGCGGCTCCCTTGAGAAGGAACTTGTGGCAAAATATAATGGCGTGACGGCTGAAGGACTTGTAGAGAGCGCGCTCGATAAAGTCCGCATGGTGGAAGAATGCGGCTATGACCGGATTGTGATCAGTATCAAATCTTCCGATGTACTGATGTGCATCCGCGCGCACGAGATTTTGGCACAGAAATGCAATTATCCGCTTCACGTCGGTATCACTGAGGCCGGAACCCTGTTCAGCGGCAATATCAAATCCGCGATCGGTCTGGGCGTGATCCTCTATCAGGGAATAGGCGATACGATCCGTGTATCCCTGACCGGCGATCCTGTCGAGGAGATCAAGTCCGGCAAACAGATCCTGCGCACGCTGGGACTGAGAAAGGGCGGTATTGACGTCGTATCATGTCCCACCTGCGGAAGGACCAAAATCGATCTGATCGGACTTGCCAACCAGGTAGAGACGCTTGTACAGGGCTATCCCCTGAACATCAAGGTCGCTGTCATGGGCTGCGCAGTCAACGGACCCGGAGAAGCCAGAGAAGCGGATATCGGAATCGCAGGCGGAGACGGAGAGGGTCTTTTGATCAAGCGCGGTAAGATCATCCGCAAGATGCCCGAGAGCGAGCTTTTAGACGCACTGAAACAGGAACTGGACAGCATGCTGTAAACGCAGCGCGCCGCGTTTTTTGTTCATTGAAGACAATGAAATAGCAAGAGGACTTACATCGCATGAAACGATTCTTTGACGTATTTCCGACTCTGCATGTCAAATCGGATCTTAAAGATTACTTTTCCGAGACAGAAGTGGAAAGACTAACCACCAATAAAGAGCATACGCGGATCAAGGTGGTCCTGCACTCGGACCACCTGATCCACAAAAGCCGTGTGTTCCGCATGCAGGATGAGATCTCCAGACAGGTCTTCAAGGAAAGATCCCCCGAAGTATACATAGATGAACACTATTCTCTGAGCGCCCAGTATACGCCCAGGAGACTTATGGATGAGTATCGCGATTCACTAGTCAGTGAGATCGGGAGTTTTTCGCATGTCATGGGACTGTATTTTCGCGAAGCGAGGGTCGAATATGAGGGAGAAGAGTCCATTCGCGTGGTCATGGAGGACAGCTGCCTGAGCAGGAAACTCTCTTTTCAGCTGGAAGAAGCGCTCAACAGGATCTTTCGGGAGAGATGCGGCGTAACGGCAACGCTTACGGTCGAACTCGAAGAGAAAAAGAAGAAAAAGAAGGAGCGGATCCTCCATAAAGCAATGCCTTTGCAAGGCGCAGAGGCAGCCTTCACCATTCGCGAAGGAGAGGGACAGGAACTGCCGCCCTGGGATCCGGGAGAGGCGCAGCAGGTTCCGCCCGCCCAAAAAGAAGAACAGGCCGCAAAGCTCTCTTTCAGGAAGAAAGAAGATAGCAATACCTCCGCCGGCGCAGACAGACAGCGCAGCAGAGGCTTTTCCAAAAACGGGTCTGCAGGAAATAAGAAACCTGTCACACTTAAGCGTTCCAGCCATCCCGACGTGATCTACGGAAGAGAGGTCACAGAAGAAGCGATGCCGATCAGCGAAGTTGTGGGCGAGATCGGTGAAGTTGTCGTGCGCGGACAGGTCATCAATAACAGCCGCAGGGATATCAAGAACGAAAAGACGATCGTGAAATTTGCCATGACTGACTTCACGGATTCGATCTATTGCAAAGTGTTCGTGGCGACCTCACTGGCTGACGAACTGCTGGGATCTCTCAAGGCGGGCAGCTGGATCAAAGTCAAAGGAACAGCGATCTTTGATTCCTTTGATAAGGAAGTATCCATTTCTTCTCTGCAGAGTATTATGAGCATTCCGCCCATCGTCGAAAAGAGAGAAGATCGCGCAGAGGTAAAGAGAGTCGAGCTTCACTGCCATACCAAGATGAGTGATATGGACGGAGTTTCCGAGTGCAAGGATCTGGTCAAGAGAGCTTACGCGTGGGGAATGCCCGCGATCGCGATCACTGACCACGGCAATGTGCAGGCCTTCCCGGACGCCAACCACGTCCGCGACGCGCTCATGTCGGCAGAGAACAAAAAGAGAAAAGAACAGGGACTTCCGCCTGTTGATCCGCAGAAGTTCTTCAAGATCATCTACGGCGTGGAATGCTATCTGGTCGATGACCTCAAAAAGAGCGTCGAATTCGGAGAGGGCCAAAAGACTGACGATACGATCGCTGACAAGAGCTATGTAGTTTTTGACCTGGAGACCACCGGCTTTTCACCCGAAAAGAACAGGATCATTGAGTTTGGCGCCGTCAAAGTAGAGAACGGCGAGATCGCGGGAAGATTTTCGGAATTTGTCAACCCGCAGGTGCCGATCCCATACAGGATCACACAGCTGACGGGCATAACTGACGACATGGTAATAAACGCCGATCCGATCGAGAAGGTTCTCCCAAGATTCCTCTCGTTTTCCGAAGGCTGTATCCTTGTCGGTCACAATGTGACCTTTGATATCGGCTTCGTGCGGGAAAACTGCAGGCGGCTCGGGTACGGATGCCCGTTTACGACTGTGGATACACTCGGCATTTCCAGAGCGCTGCTTCCGGGCCACGCCAAGTACACGCTGGATGCGGTCGCGAAAGTTCTGGGCGTAACGCTGTTAAACCATCACAGAGCTGTCGATGACGCGGAATGTACGGCAGAGATCTTCAGAAAGCTTCTTCCCATGCTCAGCGAGAGAGAAGCAGATACATTTGAGAAGATCAACGCACTCAGTGACAGCAATCCGGATATTGTAAAGAGGCTCAGGACCCACCACTGCGTCCTTCTGGCCAAAAACAACACGGGAAGAGTGAATCTCTATACGATGATCAGCGATTCCCACCTCAAATATTTCTTCAAAAAACCCAGGATCCCCAAGAGCCTTCTGATGAAACACAGGGAGGGAATCCTGGTCGGCAGCGCATGCGTTTCCGGTGAACTCTTTGAAGCGATCCTGGATGAGCGCGGAGACGAGCAGGTCGCGAGCATCGCCGATTTCTACGACTATCTGGAGATCCAGCCAAGGGATAATAACCGGTTCCTTCTCGAGAGTCCCAGAATGCAGGATAAGTATCCGCAGCTGAAGACAGAGGAGGACCTTCTCGACCTCAACAGGCGGATCGTGCGGCTGGGCGAACAGCTGGGCAAGCCTGTTGTCGCAACGGGAGACGTCCACTTTATGGATCCGCAGGACGAGATCTACAGAAGTATTATCCAGGACGGGCTCGGCATGGCGGATGAAGATCCGGCGCCTCTGTATTTCAAGACTACGGACGATATGCTGGAAGAGTTTTCCTACCTCGGCGCGCAGAAGGCGGAGGAAGTGGTCATTACCAACACCAGAAAGATCGCGGACATGATCGACACGATCTCACCGGTAAGACCGGACAAGTGCCCGCCTGTAATACCGCATTCCGATGAGACTCTCACGGAGATCTGCTATAACAAGGCGCACCAGATGTACGGCGATCCTCTGCCTCCCATCGTCGAGGAGAGACTGCAGAGAGAACTGGGTTCCATCATCAAAAACGGCTATTCCGTCATGTATATTATCGCGCAGAAGCTGGTATGGAAATCCGTAGAAGACGGGTATCTGGTCGGCTCGCGCGGATCGGTCGGATCCTCCTTCGTCGCCACTATGTCGGGAATCACGGAGGTCAATCCGCTCCCGCCTCATTACTACTGCACCAACTGCCATTTTTCCGATTTTGACTCGCCGGAAGTGAAGGCGTACGCAGGGAAGTGCGGGATCGACCTTCCGCCCAGGATCTGTCCCAGGTGCGGAAAGCCTCTCAAAAAGGACGGATTCGATATTCCTTTCGAGACTTTCCTGGGATTTAAGGGAGACAAGGAGCCCGATATCGACCTGAACTTCTCCGGAGAATACCAGAGTAAGGCACACGCGTATACAAAGGTCATTTTCGGACATGAACAGACATTTAAAGCCGGCACCATTGCGACGGTAGCTGACAAGACAGCCTACGGCTATGTCAAAAACTACTTCGAGCGCAAAGGCGTCGCCAAGAGAAACTGTGAGATCGAGCGCCTGCTGGTCGGCTGTACCGGGATCAGGCGGAGCACCGGCCAGCACCCGGGCGGTATCGTCGTTCTTCCCATCGGTGAGGACATCAATACCTTTACGCCCGTGCAGCATCCGGCCAACGATATGACGACGGATATCATCACGACGCATTTCGATTACCACTCGATCGACCACAACCTCTTAAAGCTTGATATTCTGGGACACGATGATCCCACCATGATCAGGATGCTGCAGGATCTGACCGGGCTGGATCCGACCCAGATCCCTCTTGATGATCCCACAGTTATGAGTATTTTCAGTTCCACCGAGGCGCTCGGGATCACGCCGGAGCAGAACGGCGGGATCGACGTGGGTTCGCTTGGGATCCCGGAATTCGGCACCAAATTTGTAATAGGCATGCTGGATGATACAAGACCCAGTACTATGTCAGAGCTTGTACGTATTTCCGGCCTGTCCCACGGGACCGACGTGTGGCTTGGCAACGCGCAGTCGCTGATCCAGCAGGGTAAAGCGACGCTTTCCACGGCAATATGTACCCGTGACGATATCATGTCTTACCTGATCGGAATGAATATGGACAAATCTCTGTCATTTAAGACTATGGAATCCGTCCGTAAGGGTAAGGGGCTGACGCCGCAGATGAAAGAAGCTATGGAAGCGGCAGGCGTTCCGGACTGGTACATTGAGTCGTGCCTGAAGATCAAATACATGTTCCCGAGGGCCCATGCGGCGGCATATGTCATGATGGCGCTCCGCATCGCTTACTGCAAGGTATTCCATCCTCTGGCTTATTACGCGGCATATTACAGCATCCGCGCGTCAGCGTTCTCTTATGAGATCATGTGCCAGGGACAGGCGCACCTTCTGGAAGTGATGGAAGAGTACAATAAGAGAAGAGATACGCTGACGCCCAAGGAACTGACGACACTGGATGACTGCCTTGTTGTGAGAGAAATGTACGCCAGAGGCATTGAATTTACGCCGATCGATATTTTTAAAGCAGGATCAAGGACCTGTAAGATCGTGGACGGAAAGATCATGCCTTCACTGACCAGCATTGACGGCATGGGAGAAAAAGCCGCGGACGCGGTCGTGGAAGCGGCTAAGGACGGACCTTTCATTTCAAGGGACGATTTCTGGAACAGGACCAAGGTCCCCAAGACCGTTGTGGAGAAGATGCACACAATGGGACTTCTTGGCGATCTTCCCGAAAGCAACCAGATTTCGCTGTTTGATATTATGTAAAGCGAGGGTGAATATGAGCAGAAAAAATGATCCCTACAGGGGAGAACAGAGAACCTATATTCCAAATGATGAGATCGACAGAGAGGAGAAGGCGGATATCCGCCAACAGAAGAAGGGCAATATTGTCAATGTGCTGCTGGGCGGCCTGATCGTCATCTCTCTGATCGCATTCCTCTTTGTTGTGCTGGACAGCGGCATCCTTTCCGGCGCCGGCGCCCAGCCCATGTATGGAAGCCCCTCATCTGCAGACGGATCCGGAGGCTCCCAGGTCACAGGCGAACTGACGCAGGAGCAGAAGAAAGCGGCTGAAGAGGAAGCCAGGAAGGCCGAGGAAGAAGCCAAGCAGAAGAAGAGAGAAGAAGAGGAAGCCAAGAGAGCGGAAGAAGAAGCAGCCCGCAAGGCGAAAGAAGAAGCGGAAGAGAAGGAAAAGGAAGAAGAGGCCAAAAAGAAGGCCGAGGAAAAGAAGAAAAAGGAACAGGAAGAAAAGAAAGCGGCCGAAGAGCAGAAGAAAGCTCTGGAAGAAGAACAGAAAGTGCTTGCAGGCGACTATATACTTGCAGACAGCGCTGACCGCAAATATTCCCGTGAAGAACTGGAACGCCTTACGGACAAGGAGATCCTGTTCGCTCTGAACGAGATCTACGCCAGAAAAGGCAGGATCTTCACCGGCGAAGAGTTCAAAAGATACTTTGAGAGCAAGAGCTGGTACCACGGGACAATCCCTGCCGCGGAGTTCGACGCCAACCAGAGCGAGCGATTCAATGAGGTGGAGAAAACCAATATCAATACACTTGTTTCGATTGCACAGGACAGAGGGCTTCGCTGATCATACTATTATTAAAACCTCCGGGACAGAATGATCTGTCCCGGTTTTTTATATTATTATTGCAAACCCCCTTGACATATTAAATTGTGCAAAATATAATTGTATGAAACAAAGCAAGGTAATTATTAGTAACAATTCAGATATAACAAAAAGGAGATCAAATATGAGCATTTATGATTACACGATCAAGAGCGGCAAGGGCGAGGATGTAGCACTCAGCGATTACAAAGGAAAGGTCATGATGATCGTCAATACCGCAACCGGGTGCGGATTCACACCTCAGTACGAAGCCATCGAGAAGATGTACGAGAAGTATCACGATCAGGGTCTGGAGATCATTGACATTCCCTGCAACCAGTTCGCAGGCCAGGCGCCTGAGACAGACGAGGAGATCCACCAGTTCTGCACGCTTAAGTACAACACACAGTTCCCCCAGATGAAGAAATCGGATGTTAACGGAGAGAATGAGCTTCCTCTCTATACATATCTCAAGAGCCAGCAGGGCTTTAAGGGATTCGGGATCGGTCCTGTCGCAATCGCCATGAGCGCCATGCTCAAGAAGATCGACAAGGATTATAAGAACAATCCCGCGATCAAGTGGAACTTCACAAAGTTCATCGTAGACCGCAGCGGAGCAGTTGTAGCCAGATTTGAGCCCACAGAAGATATGAAGAAAGTCGACAAATTTGTAGCGCGACTTCTTTGATCAATAAAGTACCGGTATCTTTCCGGCCTGTGAAAACGGGCCGGATTTTATTTGATTTTTTTCAAAATAGTACTTGCAACAATCGAATCCTTCTGATATAGTAATACTTGCGTTGAGCAAAACAAATAAATGGCTCGTTGGTCAAGGGGTCAAGACGCCGCCCTCTCACGGCGGAATCATGGGTTCGATTCCCGTACGAGCTACTAAGCTGTCAGAGAAATCTGACAGCTTTGTTTTTGCTTTCTTAGCCTGTCCGGGAACCGCAGTAAGCGGGCAAAATGCTGTTTTGTCCATAAAATCAAGGAATTTTTGCGAAAAACTTGCATTTTACCGCAATTTGTGATAACGTGCATATGTTGAATATATGGTACGGTAAAAAGTGGGCTTGCAAGTCCACTTTTTTGATGCTGTAAGGAGGATTATGGCTAAGAAAGTATCAGGAAGAGCGAGGATCGAAGCAGATGCCGAGAAACTCGCGGCGCCGATCGCGGAAAAGCACGGCGTTTATATTTATGATGTGGACTATGTCAAGGAAGGCCCCGAGTATTACCTGAACATCTATATTGATAAGGAAGGCGGCGTAGGGATCCTTGACTGCGAGGCGGTCAGCAGAGAATTGTCGGACCGGCTCGATGAAGTCGACCTGATCAGCGATGCGTACACACTGGTCGTTTCAAGCCCCGGGCTTGGAAGAGCACTGACCAAAGACCGGCATCTTGAGAACAGCATCGGTGAAAAGGTAGAAGGCAAGCTTTTCAAGGCGCTTGCGGAAACCGGCAGCAAGGAATTTGAAGGCATCCTGCTTTCCTGGGACGCGGAAACGGTTACCATCGAGATGGAACCTGTTAAGGCCGGGGCGCGCAGGAAGAAAAAGGGAAAACCGGAACAGGAAGAACAGGCGCAGGAGCCTGCAGTCATTCATGTTCCGCGGAAAGATATAGCCGTACTCAGATTATATCTGGATATCTGATAAGCGGCCGCAGCTGCGGGGATGGCTGCGAATATAAAAAGTCTTATGACTGGTTCCGGAAAAGGAGACGAGATGAACACAGAACTGAAAGAGGCAATTGAAGCGCTCGAAAAAGAAAAGAACATCAGCAGTGAGACATTGTTTGAGGCGATCGAGAATGCGCTTATGACTGCCTGCAAGAGCAATTTTGGCAAAGCGGACAACATCAAGGTGGCTGTAGACCGTGATACTTTTGAGTATTCATGCTGCGCCGAAAAGGAAGTCGTCGAGACAGAAGACGACGTGGAGGACAAGCTCCTTCAGATCCCGCTGTCCGAAGCGGTCAAATACAATGCTGCGGCAAAGGTAGGGGATACGGTTGACGTAAAGATCAACAGTCAGTCTTTTGGCAGGATCGCGACGCAGATCGCGAAGAATGTGATCCTGCAGAAGATCCGCGAGGAAGAGCGAAGCGTAGTATATGACTACTACATTGCCAAGCAGAAGAATATTGTGACAGGTATTGTGCAGCGGATCAACGGCGGCAATATCAGTGTGAACCTCGGCCGCGCTGACGGACTCCTGAACGAGAAGGAACAGGTTCCCGGCGAGCATCTTAAGCCCACTGACCGCATCAAGGTCTACATCGTGGACGTTCGCACCACCAACCGCGGTCCCAGGATCCTTGTAAGCCGCACACATCCTGAACTTGTCAGAAGACTGTTTGAGCAGGAAGTGACAGAGATCAAGGACGGAATCGTCGAGATCAAGAGCATCGCCAGAGAGGCTGGCAGCCGCACCAAGATCGCTGTATATTCCAACGATCCCAATGTGGACGCAGTCGGCGCGTGTGTAGGCGTAAACGGTGTTCGTGTCAACAATATCGTAGATGAGCTTCGCGGAGAGAAGATCGATATCATCAACTGGGATGAAAACCCCGGCAACCTGATCCAGAACGCGCTGTCTCCCGCCAAGATCGTCGCTGTATTTGCTGATCCCGAAGAGAAGACAGCCAAGGTCGTAGTACCGGATTACCAGCTCTCTCTCGCAATCGGACGGGAAGGCCAGAACGCGCGTCTTGCAGCAAAGCTTACCGGCTACAAGATCGATATTAAGAGCGAGACGCAGGCTAAGGATGCGCCCGGATTCCGCTATGAGGACTATGAGGACGACGAGTACTACGAGGACGAATACGACGAAGAGTATGAAGGCGAAGAGTACGCGGAAGAGGAGTACGAAGGCGAAGAGGAAATGACCGGGGAGCCTGCTGAAGAGTACGCCGAAGAAGAAGCCTACGAGACAGAGGAATAATTATCGAAGAACAGCTCATACCAGGAGAAAAAATGCCCAAGAAAATTCCGATGCGCAGATGCACGGGGTGCGGCGAGATGAAGGAGAAGAAAGACCTGATCCGCGTCGTCCGCACGCCGGAGGGGGATATTCGAATAGATCAAACAGGAAAAATAAACGGCAGAGGAGCCTATCTTTGCGATGACGCCTCATGCCTTCGAAAAGCGCAGAAGAAACGATCTCTGCAAAGATCACTTGATACGGCGATCCCGGATGAGATTTTTGATGAGCTGCACAAGAGATGGGAGGTATTCCAGGATGGATAGAGTGTTATCTCTTCTGGGAATTGCCCAGAAGGCAGGCAAGGTCGTAAGCGGCGGTTTTCTCTGCGAGGACGCCATTAAGAGCCGGGAAGCCGTGCTGGTGATCCTGGCGGAGGACGCGCAGAAGAATACCGTGCATACGATCACGAATAAGTGTACATATTACAAGATACCGTTTAGCTTCTACGGAACAAAAGAAGCGTTAGGCCACGCCATAGGCAAAGGAGAACGTTCCTGCGTTGCTGTGACGGACCGGGGGCTTGCGGATGGCATAACAAAGCTGCTTGGCAGCGGGAAGAAAGAGGAGTAAATGGCAACAGAGAATTTAGGTGCAAATGAGAACAAAAAAGCAGGAGAGGGAGCAAAGAGGCCCAGACCGGCCGACGGCAAGACTCCTGTTAAGAAGAAAAAGATCATTATCGTGACGGGAAACAGCAATAAGGGCCGTCAGAGTTCCGGACAGCGGAGTGCCTATTCCAGCGGATCTTACTCCAGCGGCAGTGCTGCGGGATCCTATTCCAGCGGCGGCGCAAGAAAGCAGAGACCCGCAGGCCAGACCGGAGGCGCAAGAAGAGACGCCGGGACCGCACGTCCGAGAACAGAAGCTAAGCCTGTTCCCCACAAGATCATTCGTCCCAGCGTAAAGCCCACACAGATGGAAGTGGACTTCCACAAGCCGGAACCTGTAGTAAGAAGACCTAAAAAGGTCGAAGAGACTCCCGTCGCAGCTGTGGAAGTAAATACAGCTGCACAGGAACCTGTTGTACAGGAAATTGTACAGCCTGCAGAGCCTGTCGTGGAGAAAACTGTCGAGACCCCTGCAGTGCCTGAGACTCCGGTCGAGAAAAAGGCTGCGGAAGAGCCTGTCAGGGAAGAGGCCGCCGCAGCAGCGGCGCCCGCAGCGAAAGAGAAGCCTGCTCCTGCAGAGAGTCCTGTTTCTTCAGAAGTGAAACCCGCAGAAGAAGCGGTCGTTAAAGAAGCTGCGGCAGAACAGCCTGTTCAGTCCGTGCAGCCTCGCCAGGATCGTCAGGATCAGCCCGAACGCGCCGCAAGACAGCAGTCCGGCCAGCGCGGACGTGACAATCGGGAGAGTCGCGATAACAAGGGCGCTTTCCAGAGAGACAGAAACAGCCAGGGCCAGCAGGGCGGCTTCCGCGGAGGACGCGGCGAGAGAACCGGCGACCAGGGCGGTTTCCGCGCAAATCGCGGTGAGAGGACCGGCGACCAGGGCGGCTTCCGCGCAAATCGCGGTGAGAGAACCGGTGACCAGGGCGGCTTCCGCCAGAACAGAGGCGAGCAGAGCGGACCTCGCAGAGACAACAGAGCCGGCGACCAGGGCGGTTTCCGCGCGGGCCGCGGTGAGAAAACCGGTGAGCAGGGCAGTTTTGCAGGCCGCAGCGCAAGACCCGGACAGGGCCGCGGAGCAGCAGCTCCCGCAGGAGCTCGTCAGGGCAGCAGGCCCGGCGCTGCAGAAAGCGGCCGCCGCAGGAGCTCCGCAAGACCTGAGGGTGAAGGATTCGCCGAGAAGCATAGAGATGACAACAAGAGAAAGATGAATCAGGAGCGTGATAAGCGTTCCAGAAAAGATCTCATCTATAATGAAGAGGATTCTCGCAAGAGAGGCAATGCCAACAGAGCCGGCAGATTCATCCGTCCCGAGAAGAAGGTGGAAGCTGCTGTCGAGGAGCAGATCAAGACGATCACGATCCCCGAGAAGCTCACGATCAGAGAGCTCGCTGAGGCAATGCACATGAATCCCTCCGAGATCATCAAGAAACTGTTCCTTGCCGGACAGGTCATGACGCCCAACAGTGAAGTGGAGTATGACGAGGCGGAAAAGATCGCTCTGGATTATGACATCCTTTGCGAGAAGGAGCAGAAGGTCGACGTCATTGAAGAACTGCTTCGCGAGGAAGATGACGCCGAAGAGGATATGGAGACAAGACCTCCGGTCATCTGCGTCATGGGTCACGTTGACCATGGTAAAACATCACTGCTCGACGCCATCAGAAAGACTAATGTCACAAGAGGCGAGGCAGGCGGAATCACACAGGCCATCGGCGCATACACCATCAAGCTTGACGACAGGAGCATCACATTCCTTGATACGCCCGGACACGAGGCATTCACGGCAATGCGTATGCGCGGCGCGAATTCCACAGATATCGCAGTGCTTGTCGTTGCGGCAGATGACGGCGTGATGCCTCAGACCATTGAGGCGATCAACCACGCGAAAGCGGCCGGCGTCGAGATCATTGTCGCAGTCAATAAGATCGATAAGCCCGGTGCAAATGTTGAACGCGTCAAGCAGGAAATGACCGAGTATGAACTGGTTCCCACAGACTGGGGCGGAACGACAGAATTTGTTCCCGTATCTGCTAAGACAGGAGAAGGCATCGAGGATCTTCTCGAGACCATCCTTCTGACAGCGGATATCCTGGAACTCAAGGCCAATCCCAACAGAAAGGCAAGAGGTCTTGTCCTCGAAGCCAAGCTGGATAAGGGCAGAGGTCCCGTCGCGAACGTTCTGGTGCAGAAGGGTACGCTTCATATCGGAGACTTCATTTCCGCAGGAGCAAGCTCCGGTAAAGTACGCGCCATGATCGATGACAAGGGACGCAGGATCAAAGAAGCAAAGCCTTCTCAGCCTGTGGAGATCCTCGGTCTTTCCGACGTCCCCAGCGCAGGCGAAGTTATCATCGCCCATGAGAGCAATGACGAGGCGAAGGCTTATGCTGAGACTTATAAGAACCAGCATAAGGAAGAGCTGATCGAAGATACCAAGATGCGCATGAATCTGGATGACCTGTTCAACCAGATGAAGGAAGGCAACCTCAAAGAATTCAACCTGATCATCAAGGCTGACGTGCAGGGTTCCGTAGAAGCGCTCAAGCAGAGCCTTCTCAAGCTCTCCAACGAGGAAGTTGTCGTCAAAGTCATCCATGGCGGCGTAGGCGCGATCACCGAGTCCGATGTCACTCTTGCTTCCGCGTCCAATGCGGTCATCATCGGATTTAATGTGCGTCCCGACGCGACAGCCAAAGCTATGGCTGAGCACGAAGGCGTAGACATCCGTCTGTATAAAGTTATTTATCAGGCGATCGACGCAGTCGAAGCAGCCCTCAAGGGCATGCTTGCGCCTGTCTATGAAGAGCGCGTCATCGGCCATGTTGTTGTCAGACAGCTGTTCAAGGCTTCTTCTGTCGGTAATATCGCCGGTTCCTATGTACTGGACGGCGTGATCCGCAGAGGCTGCAAGTGCAGGATCAGCAGAGCGGGCGAACAGATCTTTGAAGGCGACCTTGCTTCCCTCAAGAGATTCAAGGATGATGTCAAAGAAGTGAAGGCCGGATTTGAATGCGGCCTGGTATTTGAAGGATTTGACAAGATGCAGGTAGACGATCTCGTCGAAGCCTACGATTTGGTTGAGGTACCCAGAACATGAGAAAAAACAGCGTAAAGAACCGCAGGATCAATGACGAAGTGCGCAAGGCGCTCGCGGCGATCGTTCGCGAAGTCAAGGATCCCCGGATCAGCCCGCTGACCAGCGTGACCGGCACGGAGGTAGCTCCGGACCTCAAGACATGTAAAGTGTATGTCAGTGTTTACGGAGACAGCGAAGCAGGCGCAAAGACCATGGAAGGCCTGAAGAGCGCATCTCGCTTCATCCGCGGAGAGCTGGCCAGAAAGGTCAACCTCCGGCACACTCCCGAGCTCACATTTGTGCTGGACGATTCCATCGCATACGGCGTTGCAATGTCTCATCGCATTGATGAGGTGACAGCTGCGGACAGGAATGCTGAGCTGGCCAGAGGACAAGAGACAGACGAAAGTATACAGGACGAATGAGATTACTGGATTTGGTTAATAACTGCAAAAGGATAGGGATCACAGGGCACAGCAACCCGGACGGGGACTGTGCCGGTTCCTGCTGCGCGGCGGCATTATTTCTGCGGAAAGTGCTCCCCGGCGCTCAGGTTGACATCTACCTGGAAGCGCTGCCCGCGGCACTGGAAAAGAATATCCCCGGCACGGAGACGATCCTTCACACAGTGCCGGAAGATGCAGAAAAATATGACGCGTTTATTCTTCTGGACAGTGTTCCGGAAAGAAGCGGGGACGCGCAGAAGCTCTATCTGGACGCTTCTTTGAAGATCAATATTGACCATCATATCTCTAATCCGGGAAGCGGCGATGTGAACTATATCGATGCGGGTGCATCCAGCGCCTGCGAGCTGGTTTACAACGTGATCGATCACGATGCAATAGACAGGGAGATCGCCCGGGCGCTGTATGTCGGCATCGTCACAGACACCGGTGTTTTCCAGTATTCGAGCACAGGTGAGTCGACCATGCGCGCAGCCGGACACCTTATGTCTTATGGATTTGATTTTACAGCCGTGATCAGAGAGGTTTTCTTTGAGAGGACCGCCCTGCAGGCCCGAATTCTGGGCGAAGCGTTTGTGAGATCGGAGCTCTCCATGAACGGAAAGTGCATTTTCAGTATTTTGAACAAGGCGCTTTTAGACCGATACGGCGCTTCGAGGCAGGACCTTGACGGGATCAGCGCGCAGCTCGCGCTCACGGAAGGGATCGACTGTGCCGTCTTCCTTCATGAAGACGAGCCCGGCATCTGGAGATCCAGCATGCGTTCGGTACGGATCGTGAATGTCGCAAGGCTGGCGTCACTCTTTAACGGTGGAGGTCATATCCGGGCGGCCGGATGTACGATCACATCGGATATAGACGAGGCGGTCAGGACCCTCAGGAGCGATATCGAACAGCAGCTCCGGGACGCAGGCGCTCTCTGAGCGAAAGGAAAGGACTGAGTTCTCCATGTTTCATGGAATGATGACAATTTATAAAGAGGCGGGATACACCTCAAGTGATGTGGTAGCACGTCTGCGGGGGATCCTGCATATGAGAAAGATCGGTCATACAGGAACGCTTGATCCGGATGCGGAGGGAGTGCTTCCTGTATGTTTGGGTATTGGGACCAAACTCTGTGAACTGATCGCTGACAGGGACAAAGAATATGTCGCGGTTATGCGGCTCGGAACAGTGACGGACACACAGGACATGAGCGGAGAGGTGCTCTCGCAGATAAGGGATGAGGAAGTCCGAAATCTTGTGACGGAAGAATCCTTACAAGAAGCGGCCTCTTCGTTCCGCGGCGTGATCCATCAGATCCCGCCCATGTATTCCGCTGTCAAGGTCAACGGAAAACGTCTCTATCAGCTCGCCAGACAGGGCAAGACCGTAGAGAGGCCGGCCAGAGAAGTGACCATCCATGAACTGGAGATCACAAAGGTGGAACTTCCGCTTGTAACAATGCGCGTTCGCTGCAGCAAGGGAACTTATATCCGCACGCTGTGCCAGGATATCGGAGAAAAGCTCGGGACCGGAGCCGCCATGCAGCACCTGCTGCGGACAAGGGTAGGGCAGTTTGATCTCGACCAAGCCATCACTCTCGATGAGGCGGAAGCGATCATGAAATCGGACCGGCCTGAACGGATCGAATCGTATATCCTGCCGGTAGACAGCTTCTTTTCAGACGCGCCCAAGGCGGTTGTGAGAGAAGAGGCAATGCGGTATCTTATTAACGGGAATGTTATTAAGAGAAGATACACCGATCTGCCCGCGCAGGCTTCGGAATGTCTGGTCAGAATGTACGACCAGGACGGAAAATTCTATGCGCTCTATTCCTATGTCCCCCGCGGCGACGAGCTGCGCGGCGTAAGAATGTTTCTGACATGAGCGCTTCACAGACGGTATAACAGCAGAAGGCGAAAACTGCCGGAAGGCGGTATTAACGCAAGCGATATACCGGCCTGTCCAAAAATAACAGCAGGAAGGAAAGGATCCCGGAATGCAGATAATCAGAGGGACTACAGACTTTAAGATCAAAGAGGGGACAGCGGTCGCCATCGGGAAATTTGACGGACTGCATCTTGGGCACAGAAAGCTCCTTGGGGAGATCCTGCGTCAGAGGGAGGACGGCCTTCTCGCAGCTGTGTTTACATTCGATCCGTCTCCGGAGATCTTCTTTGGCATGAATCCGTCGAGAGAGCTCTCCACAAACGAGGAAAAGAGAGCGCTTTTTGAAGAGATCGGCATTGATATTCTGGTGGAATTTCCCTTCAATGCGGAAACGGCAGCGACTTCGCCGGAGGATTTCGTGATCGATATTCTATGCGGCCGCATGAACGCCAAGTATGTCGCAGCCGGTACAGATCTGTCTTTTGGCGCGAAAGGGAAGGGAAACTTTACGCTGATGGCCTCCCTCGCGAGACATCTGGGATTTGAGGCCCATAAGATCGACAAAATAGAGAGAAACGGCAAGGTGATCAGCTCCACGCTGATCCGCAGTCTTGTGGAAGAAGGCAATATGGAAGAGGCGGCGCTCTGCCTGGGCGCGCCTTATAAGATCACCGGAAAGATCGTCCACGGGAGGGCCCTGGGAAGACGGATCGGGATCCCGACCCTGAACCAGACTCCGCCATCCGATAAGCTCCTGCCGCCTTTCGGCGTCTACTATTCGGAAGTAAAAGCGGATGGAAAGACATACAAGGGAATGACCAATATCGGGGTCAAGCCCACTGTGACAGAGGACGCCCGGATCACGGTCGAGACCTATCTGTATGACTTTTCCGGAAATCTGTACGGAGAAACTGCTGAAGTCAGTCTTTTGACCTATCGGAGACCGGAGATGCGTTTTTCGGGCATCGAGGAACTGAAGAAGACAATGGAAGAGGATATCCGGGAAGGCAGGATCTATCACGGACTTGCCTGACAGAGTCCTGGCTGTTCAGAAAAAAATACAGCAAAATGCCTGGCTGACAGAGTTAAATGGGTGTTTACATAGTACAGAGAATATGTTAAAATGCCATTTGTTTAACGACTACCGACACTTAGGCTGAAGCTGCTCCGGCGCGGCCCCGGTGTACGGCGAACCACATTAAGAAAAGGAGAAAAACTATGATTTCCAAAGAGAAAAAGACAGCTGTTATCAGCGAGTACGCAAGATTTGAAGGTGACACAGGTTCACCGGAAGTTCAGATCGCGATCCTGACCGCCAGAATCAAGGAGCTCACTGAGCACATGAAGGCGAACAAGAAGGATTTCCACAGCGCAAGAGGCCTTCAGAAGATGGTCGGCAGACGCAGAGCACTTCTTGACTACCTCAAGAGAACAGATCTGGAAGGATATCGTACACTCATCAAGAGACTTGGTATCAGAAAGTAATTCATAGTGAATTGAGAGACGGCTCTGACCGGTGAAATCGGTTGATGCCGTCTCTTTCTCGTCTGAGATTTGGACGGGAAAGCCGGAAGAAGACAGAAGAAGCAGAAGAAGAGAAGAAGAAAAAAGGAGAGAGTATGTACAAAACTTATTCCATGGATCTTGCCGGAAGAACACTCAGCGTGGATATCGGCAGAGTAGGCAAGCAGGCAGGCGGATGCGCATTTATTCATTATGGAGACACAACACTTCTGTGCACAGCGACAGCATCTGCAGCACCCAGGGATGGTATCGATTTCTTCCCGCTCAGTGTTGAGTACAGCGAGAAGTTCTATGCAGTCGGCAAAATGCCCGGCGGTTTCAACAAGAGAGAAGGAAAGCCCAGCGAGAACGCGATCCTCACAAGCCGCGTGATCGACAGACCTATGCGTCCTCTGTTCCCCAAGGATATGAGAAATGACGTGACGCTTGAGTGCATGGTCATGAGCGTGGATCCCCAGTGCAGACCCGAGATGGTCGCTATGATCGGCGCTTCCCTGGCTACCACCATTTCCGATATTCCTTTTGACGGCCCCTGCGCGGCAACCCAGATCGGCATCTATGACGGCGAAGTCATTGTCAACCCCAGCCAGGAGCAGTGGGACAAGGGCGATCTCCGTCTGACGGTTGCTTCCACAGCTGAAAAGGTCATCATGATCGAGGCAGGCGCAAACGAGATCCCTGAAGAGGATATGATCCGCTACATCTACATGGCAGATGAAGAGAACAAGAAGATCATCGCATGGATCAACCAGATCGCCGCAGAGTGCGGTAAGACCAAGAGAGAATATGTCAGCTGCGCGATCCCGGAAGAGATGTTCGCCGCTATGCGCGAGATCGTTACTCCCGAGGAGATGGAAGTCGCTGTATTTACAGATGACAAGCAGACCCGTGAAGGCAATGTCGCAGCAGTTACCGAGAAGCTCAGAGAGGCATTCGCCGAAAAGGAAGAATGGCTCGCTATCCTCGATGAAGCTGTCTATCAGTATGAGAAGAAGACCGTCCGCAAGATGATCCTCAAGGACCACAAGCGTCCCGACGGCCGCGCGCTGAACCAGATCCGTCCCCTCTTTGCAGAGGTCGACCTGATCCCCAGAGTTCACGGATCCGCAATGTTCACACGCGGACAGACCCAGATCTGTGACGTGATCACACTCGCTCCTCTTTCCGAGGCACAGAGAGTGGAGGGCCTTGACCCCAACATCACAGAGAAGAGATATGTACACCAGTACAACTTCCCTGCATACTCTGTCGGTGAGACAAGAGTATCCAGAGGCCCCGGCCGCAGAGAGATCGGCCACGGCGCACTGGCAGAGAGAGCACTTCTCCCTGTACTTCCTTCCGTAGAGGAATTCCCTTACTCCATCCGTGCCGTATCCGAGACATTTGAGTCCAACGGATCCACATCGATGGCTTCCACCTGCGCGTCCTGCATGGCTCTTATGGCAGCAGGCGTTCCGATCAAGTCCCAGGTCGCAGGCATCAGCTGCGGTCTCGTGACCGGCGATGCGGATGAAGATTTCGTTCTTCTGACCGATATCCAGGGTCTTGAGGACTTCTTCGGCGATATGGACTTCAAGGTCACCGGCACACACAAGGGTATCACCGCTATCCAGATGGATATCAAGATCCACGGCCTCACAAGAGCGATCGTCGAAGGCGCTATCGCAAGATGCAAAGAGGCGCGTGAGTTCATCATGGACGGCGTCATGAAAGAAGCGATCGCAGAGCCTCGTCCGACTGTCAACGAGTATGCTCCCAAGATCGACTACATGCAGATCGATCCCGAGAAGATCGGTGAAGTTGTCGGCCAGCGCGGCAAGACCATCAATGAGATCATCAAGCGCACCGGCGTACAGATCGATATCGAAGATGACGGCAGCGTTTCCATCTGCGGCAATGACGCCAAGGGCATGGAAATGGCCAAAAAATACATCACCACGATCGTTTCCGAGTTTGAGGAAGGCCAGGTCCTTGACGGCGTAGTCGTCAGCATCAAGGAGTTCGGCGCATTCGTTGAATTCGCACCCGGCAAGGAAGGCATGGTACACATCTCCAAGATCGCGAACCGCCGCATCGAGCATGTGGAAGACGTTCTCACACTTGGCGATAAGGTCACTGTTGTCTGCCTTGGCAAGGACAGAATGGGAAGACTCAGCTTCTCCATGAAGGACGTCAACAAGCAGAAGAAGAATAAGTAATTGACTTAGTTGAGACCCGGCAGGCCAGGGCATTCCGTAAGAATGCGCTGGCTTTGCCGGGTTCATTATGCGTTACACACCCAGTATTACCAATCAGGAGATAAGAATATGTCAACAACAGCGCAGGAAATCGCACGCAGACGGACGTTTGCCATCATATCCCATCCCGACGCGGGCAAAACAACGCTGACTGAAAAGTTCCTTTTATACGGCGGTGCGATCAATCTCGCCGGAAGCGTCAAAGGTAAAGCAACAGCAAGGCATGCGGTATCCGACTGGATGGAAATAGAAAAACAGAGAGGTATCTCTGTCACCAGTTCGGTGCTGCAATTTGAATATGACGGCTGCTGCATCAATATTCTGGATACGCCCGGTCACCAGGACTTCTCTGAGGATACTTACAGAACACTTATGGCAGCTGACTCAGCCGTCATGGTCATCGACGGCGCCAAAGGTGTAGAGCCGCAGACCAAGAAACTGTTCAAGGTCTGTACCATGCGCCATATCCCCATCTTCACATTTATCAACAAGATGGACCGCGACGCGCTCGATACCTTTGACATTCTCGATGATATCGAAAAGAATCTGGGCATCGATACATGTCCCATGAACTGGCCCATCGGATCCGGAAAGGCATTCAAAGGCGTTTTTGACCGTGAGCACAATGAAGTCATAACCTATGCGGATACGCAGAAGGGCACTAAGGAAGGTACGCAGACAAGGATCCCGATCAGTGATGAGGAGCGGATCCTGAAGGAACTCGGTGAAAGCGCAGCAGAGCAGCTTCACGAGGAAGTGGACCTTCTGGACGGAGCAAGCGCGGCTTTCGATATCGACGCGGTGCGCGCCGGTATGCTCACCCCTGTATTTTTTGGCTCGGCGCTGAACAACTTCGGCGTAGAGATCTTCCTTAAGCATTTCCTTGAAATGGCCCCCTGCCCGTCCGCACGCAATACGGACCAGGGTCCCGTAGATCCGGTAGAAGACGGTTTCTCCGCGTTTGTGTTCAAGATCCAGGCCAATATGAATAAGGCGCACAGGGACAGGATCGCGTTTATCCGCATTTGCTCCGGCAAATACGAGATCGGCATGGACGTTAAGCATGTGCAGAGCGGCAGGATCCAGAGACTTTCTCAGCCTCAGCAGCTGATGGCAAGCGACAGAAAGATCCTCTCTGAGGCATACGCAGGCGACATCATCGGAATCTTTGATCCCGGTCTGTATTCAATCGGCGACACATTCTGCCTGCCCAAATCCGGTTTCCGCTATGAGGGAATTCCGACCTTCGCGCCGGAGCATTTCGCGAGAGTGCGGCAGGTGGATACCATGAAGAGAGACCAGTTCGTGAAGGGAATTTCCCAGATCGCCCAGGAAGGCGCGATCCAGATCTTCCGCGAGCTGCACACCGGAATGGAAGAGATCATCTGCGGCGTAGTCGGCATGCTGCAGTTTGACGTCCTGCAGTTCAGGCTCAAGAGCGAATACAATGTAGATATTATCCTGGAGCCTCTTCCCTATGAGCATATCCGCTGGATCACCAAGTGCGATACTGATGTCATGAAGATCACCGGCACGACTGATATGAAGAGAATCGAAGACCTCAAGGGCAATCCCCTTCTTCTCTTTATCAACCCCTGGTCCGTACAGATGGTACTGGACCGCAACGACGGACTGGAACTGTCGGAATTTTCACGGGGCTGACTATAGGCAAAGGTTGCAGAATCTGATAAAATATGTTGATGTATACGCATTGTATGCATTATCAGAAATTGATCATCTTTACGGGAGGCTGTTATGGCACAGGAAAAGAATACGAACGAAAGATATAGTGAGGCAGTTGATATCGGTACAGTGAAGATCGCTGACGACGTAGTAGCTCTGATCGCTGCGTTCGCTGCTATGGAAGTGGAAGGCGTTTCCGGCATGGCAGGCGGTCTTGACATGAATACGGTCAGCAAGGGCGGTATGAAGAAGCTTGGCAAGACTGTCAAGGTGGAAGTCAGCAAGGAAGGCGTGAAGGCAGACCTTGCCATCGACCTTGTCTACGGCAGCAGCATTCCGGAGACCTGCAGCAAGGTGCAGAACCGAGTCAGCACTGCGATCGAGAATATGACCGGCCTTAAAGTGCAGGATGTAAACATCCGCGTAGCCGGCATCACCATGAATGACTGAGGAATAACAGACGGAATATGAACAGAAAGAGTTTGAGAGAGCAGATCTTTAAACTGCTTTTCAGAACAGAATTTAACGATCCCGCGCAGATGCAGGATCAGCTCCAGTTCTTCTTTGAGAGCGGCGACATGACAGTCACTGACAGGGACAGGGAGTATATCACGCAGAAATGCACCAGTATCGTGGAGAAGATCCCCGAGATCGACCGGATCCTGGACGAGAAGCTCGAGGGGTGGACGGTG
The DNA here is from genome assembly GCA_902801415.1 of uncultured Lachnospiraceae bacterium. Taxonomy (GTDB): domain Bacteria; phylum Bacillota; class Clostridia; order Lachnospirales; family Lachnospiraceae; genus CAG-791. Next base: position 72,051 of record CADCIK010000001.1, on the reverse strand, counting down.
AGCCGTCTGCCCATGGTTGAGCTTGCCGTGCTGCGCCTTGGCACCTACGAGATCCTCTACGATGATTCCGTACCTACCGGCGTCGCGATCAATGAGGCTGTGGAACTCGGCAAGAAGTTCGGAGAAGACGGTTCGGGCGCTTTCATTAACGGCGTTCTGGCCGGCGTCAACGGCAAGGAGAGAAGCGGAAAGCGCGCGTCTTCCGATGAGAGCACAGGCGCAGGGAAGTTCTCCAAAGGCAGCGTGTCGGAGCGCAAGGGCGAGACCTACATCACAAGGAGAATATGAGAAACGTATATTCGGTATCACAAGTCAACCGGTATATCAGGAATATGTTCTCGGAGGATTACTTTCTCCAATCAGTTCTTGTACGCGGAGAAGTGAGCAACTGCAAGTATCATTCCTCCGGTCATATCTATTTTACATTGAAAGACGCCTCGGGCACGCTTTCCTGCGTCATGTTCGCAGGACGCCGCAGGGGCCTTTCTTTTCGTATGCAGGAAGGAGACCAGGTGATCGCCGCCGGCACAGTGGATGTGTATGAGCGGGATGGACGCTACCAGCTTTATGCGGACAGGATCATCCGGGACGGCGTTGGTCTTCTCAATCAGCGTTACGAGATGCTAAAGCGCAAGCTCGAAGAATCCGGCATGTTCGACGAGCTCTATAAAAAGCCTATACCGCGGTACATCCGCACGCTCGGTGTCGTGACAGCCCCTACAGGCGCCGCGGTACAGGATATCATCAACATTTCTCTCAGAAGAAACCCGTATCTGCAGATCATATTATATCCGGCCGTTGTGCAGGGGGAAGGCGCTGCGCCAAGTATCTGTGAAGGAATCCGAACGCTCGATGCATATGGCGTGGATGTCATGATCATCGGACGCGGCGGTGGATCCATAGAGGATCTCTGGGCTTTCAATGAAGAGAGCGTCGCTGAGGCAGTGTTTGAATGTCAGACACCTGTCATATCCGCGGTGGGCCATGAGACAGATACTGTCATCACGGATTATGTAGCGGACCTGCGGGCCCCGACCCCTTCTGCAGCCGCAGAACTGGCGGTCTTTTCCTATGACCAGTTCCAGAGAGACCTGCGCATGTATTCCGAACAGCTTGAGGGGAGCATGCGAAGCCGTCTCTTACAGCTTCGCCAGAATACAGACAGCCTTAAAAGAGAGCTGATCCACCTATCCCCCGCATCCAAGGTTCGGGACCGCCGAATGTATACAGCCCAGTGCCTGGACAGGCTGCAGGCCGCCATGGATAAGAAACTGCGGGAATGCAGGCAGAAAGCGGACCAGCAGGAGAGACTGCAGATGCGCATGGATCGAAAGCTTTCCGAAGCGCGCGGCAGTATGAGATTATTTGCGGCGCAGCTTGAACAGCGGTCGCCGCTCGCGAAACTGTCGGGCGGATTCGGCTTTATAACTGACCGGGACGGAACTGCTGTGACGAGGGCGGAGATGGTCCATACAGGCGATCTTCTGAACATCCGGCTGAGGGACGGAAAGATCGAGACAGCGGTCACCCATGTGGAGACCGGCGCGCAATGAGTGAAGGAGAAAACGTGGAGAATACGAACGACAAGAAAGCGGGAACACCGGAAGTGACAGGGATCGAGGACGCCTTCACAAAGCTCCGGGAGATCCTCGGCAAAATGGATGACGAAGGCGTATCGCTGGAGGAGTCCTTCCGCTTATATGAACAGGGAATGAAACTGGTCCGGTACTGCAATGAAACGATCGATACGGTTGAGAAGAAAGTCCGTGTGCTGAGCGCAGAGGGAGAGACAGATGAATTTTGAACAGAATCTGATGGAGAAAACGGCATATTGTGAGAATGTCCTGCATACTTATCTTCCGACTGTTGACAGTCTCGAGGGAAGCGACCGATGTGCAGGCGTCGTCGTCGACGCTATGCAGTACAGCGTAATGGCAGGAGGAAAGAGGCTCCGTCCGCTTTTTATCTGCGAGACCTGCCGTATGTACGGCGGAAGGCAGGAGCTGGCTGAGCCCTTCATGGCAGCGCTGGAGATGATCCACAACTATTCGCTTGTCCACGACGATATGCCTGCCATGGACAACGACGAGTACCGCAGAGGCCTCAAAACGACCTGGGTGAAATACGGCGAAGGAATGGCCGTTCTTGCAGGTGACGCACTGCTCAACTATGCGTATGAGGCGGCCCTCAAGGCATTTGACCTTTGCCGCAGCGCAGAAGAGACGGCAGCTGTCATAAAAGCGATGAAGGTCCTTTCACGCAACGCCGGCATCTATGGTATGGTTGGCGGTCAGTGCGCGGATCTTGAGGCGGAAAAGAAGCCGCAGGAGACAGACGCGGAAGTCCTCACCTATATTCACAAGCACAAGACAGCCTGCATGATCGAGAGCGGATTCCAGATCGGCGCGATCCTGGCAGGCGCCCCCTGCGAAGATGTTGAGAAACTGGGAAAGATCGCCGAGAATATCGGTATTGCTTTCCAGATCCAGGATGACATCCTGGATGTCATCGGTGACAGTGAAGAGCTCGGCAAACTGACCGGCAGCGATGAAAAGGACGGCAAAGTGACCTATGTGACAATGTACGGACTTGAAAAAGCAGCAGAGGATGTGCGCCGGATGACGGATGAAGCGCTCACACTTTTTGACTCTCTTGAAATGCCCAACGCGTTTCTCAGAGAACTGATCGTCCGCCTCATCACAAGGACCAAATAAGAACGGTCACCGATCATCGGGATCGCAGGATAGTTAAAGATGAAAAAAGAAAAGAAAAGGCTGGATGTCCTGCTGGTAGAGAGAGGGCTTGCCGCTTCCAGGGAAAAGGCAAAAGCACTGATCATGGCAGGCATCGTATATGTCAACCAGAATAAAGAAGATAAGGCCGGAGCATGTTTTGACCCCGAAGAAGCAGAGGTCGAAGTCAGAGGCGCCACACTCCGCTATGTGAGCCGCGGCGGGCTCAAGCTGGAGAAGGCCCTCAAAGTATTTCCGATCGACCTGCACGACCGTGTCTGCATGGATATCGGCGCTTCAACAGGGGGCTTTACAGACTGCATGCTGCAGAACGGGGCCGGGAAAGTGTATTCCATCGACGTGGGATACGGACAGCTGGACTGGAAACTTCGAAGTGATCCCCGCGTCGTCTGTATGGAAAAGACCAACTTCCGATATGTGAAGCCGGAGGACCTCGGAGAGGGGCCGGCTCCTTCGTTTGCGTCAGTCGACGTCTCATTTATCGGCCTTGACAAAATACTGCCCGCCGCATACGCGATCCTGACGCCCGGCGCAGAAATGGTATGCCTGATCAAGCCGCAGTTTGAGGCCGGCAGAGACAAAGTGGGCAAAAAGGGCGTCGTCAGGGACCAAAAGGTGCATGAAGAAGTAGTGCGAAATGTCACCGCTATGACTGCAGGACTTGGATTTGAGATCCTGGGACTGGACTACTCGCCGATCCGGGGACCGGAAGGCAATATCGAGTATCTGATGTATATTCGAAAGCCCGCTGATCCGGAAGTGAAAAACGAAATTTCGGATGTAATATCCCCGGCTGCCGGCGTGGCATCAGAGGACGCGATCAGAAAACTCGTCGAGGCCTCACACGGTTCTCTCGACAAGAGCAGTTAAGGCCTGCAGGCTGAGTAGGAGTTTATATGGACTGCTTTTACTTTATTACCAATACCAAAAAGGATCCCGAATATATCTTCACCAATAAGATCAAGGGATACCTGCATCTGAACGGCAAAAAATGCGTCCAGATCCCCTCGGAAGCAAATGTCGATATGCAGAGAAAGACGTCTGCGATCGATCCCAAAAACAGCTGTCTGATCGTGATCGGAGGAGACGGATCGGTGCTTCGCGCGGCGCATCAGGTGCTGGGCACAGGAATTCCGATCCTGGGTATCAATCTGGGAACTCTGGGATATCTTGCCGAGATCGAGAGATCAAACTGGCGCGAGATGATGCAGCTGTTTCTGGACGGCGCCTATGAGATCGAGACAAGAATGATGCTGGAAGGGCGGATCATTGAGCGCGGCGGGAAGACGGTAGTCGGTTCCAGGGTATATCACGCGCTCAATGAGGCGGTCATTGTCCGCAACAGTGCCGTCAAGATGCTGAATTTTAATGTCTACGTCGACGGCCATCTTCTGAATAATCTGGATGCAGATGGTATAATAATAGCAACGGCGACAGGCTCGACAGCGTATAACATGTCCGCGGGGGGACCTCTGGTAGAGCCCAAGGCGCAGATGATGCTTCTTACGCCGATCTGCCCGCACACGCTCAATACACGCAGTGTAGTCCTTTCGGGGGAAGACGCGGTCGTGATCGAAATGGTCAGGTCTTCAAGAAATGAAAAGCTGCAGGCGGATGCTGTATTTGACGGCGGAGAGGGTATAACGCTCAGATACGGCGACCGGATCGAGATCAGGCGGTCGGAAGAAGTCACAAATCTGATCAAGCTCAGTAAGCGGAGCTTTTTGAGTACACTGCACAAAAAGCTTTCGTCATGAGACGCCTTCATTATTACATGGGGATCATCACAGCAAAACGTTACAGGGGTATGGAATCATGAAGAAAAACCGTCACGACAAGATCCTTGAGATCATTGAAAAACACGAGATCGAGACACAAGGGGAACTTGCGCAGAGGCTCCGGGACAGTGGTTTCAAGGTGACGCAGGCAACCGTTTCACGAGATATCAGAGAGATGGGACTGGTCAAGGTGGCGACAGCCGGCGGAAGACAGAAGTATGAGTCAGCAAGACCTGTCAACGAGGAGGAAAACCGTTTTATCCGGGTGCTCAGAGACAGCGTGCAGTCCGTCGACCAGGCACAGAACCTTCTTGTGATCCGCACAGGTTCCGGAATGGCTATGGCTGCAGCGGCGGCCCTGGATCATCTGAATTTTCCGGAGGTCGTCGGCTGTATCGCAGGGGATGACACGATCATGGCCGCGGTGAGGACCGTGGAAGATACAGCGTTCCTGATGGATAAGATCCGTCATATGCTCGGAGAGGCATAGGAATCCTGATAAGGAGAATGGAGAATGCTGCTTAGTTTACATGTAAAAAATCTGGCGCTTATTGAAGAGGAAGAGGTCACCTTTACGGATGGCCTCAATATTTTGACCGGAGAAACCGGCGCAGGCAAATCGATCATCATAGGTTCTGTGAATCTGGCGCTGGGCGCCAAAGCGGATAAGGCCATCATCCGGACAGGCGCTGATTACGCGCTGATCGAGATGACTTTCCAGGCAGATAATGAGGGCCAGATCGAAAAGCTCAGGGAGATGGATCTTCCTGTGGAAGAGGACGGAACGATCCTCATCAAGAGAAAGATCCTGCCGGGAAGAAGCGCTTGCAGCGTGTGCGGCGAGGCAGTCACACTTCGCCAGCTGCGGGAGATCGCGGAGCTGATGATCGATATTTACGGTCAGAGAGAAAACCAGAAGCTGCTACGCAGAGAGGCGCAGCTTCAGACAGTCGATGAGTACGCGGGAGAAGAAGCAGCCGCTTTAAAAGAATCCGCCGCGCAGCACTTCAGAAAATGGAAAGCTCTCAGAGAAGAGTGGGAGCAGGATGATCTGGATGATTCAGCCCGCAAGCGGGAAGCGGATCTTCTTTCTTATGAGCTGAAAGAGATCGAAGAGGCCGCCATTCGGGAAGGCGAGGATGAGGAACTGGAAAACCGGTACCGCCTTCTGGAGAACTTCCGAAAGATCAGTGAAGCCGCCGGACAGGCCGGCTACAGGACCGGCGGAGGCGACGGCAGCGCGGAAGAGGCGCTGGACCGGGCGTCCCGTGAGCTTTCCTCGGTGTGCGGCATTGATCCGGATCTTGATGCGCTGGCAGACCAGCTGGCGGAAGTGTGCGATCTTCTGAGTGATTTCAACAGGTCGCTGAACGAGTATATCAGGGATCTGACTTTTGACCCCGCAGAATTTGAAGAGATCCAGGACAGACTGAACCTGATCAATCATTTAAAGGACAAATACGGAAGAAATATATCCGATATCGAGCGGGCGCGCGCAGAGAGAGAGGAGCGGCTTGCTTTCCTGGAAGATTATGAGAACGGGAGAAGGAAGCTGCAGAAAGAGATCGCCGCTGAGTATAAGACTCTGATCGGTCTCTGCGAACAGCTGAGCGGCGTGAGAAAGAGAGCAGCTGACCGTTTTGCGGCGAAACTCCGTGAGGCCCTGCTCGACCTCAATTTCCCCCAGGTGGAGTTTGAGAGCAGGATCGAAAGCGGTGAAGAGCATCTCTCCGCGGGCGGGTTCGACAAGCTCGCCTTCTATATCTCTATGAACCCCGGGGAGAGTCCCCGTCCTCTGGACCAGATCGCAAGCGGCGGAGAGCTTTCCAGGATCATGCTCGGCATGAAGACCGTATTTGCAGGCAAAGATGAGATACACACATTCATCTTCGATGAGATCGACACCGGGATCAGCGGAAAGACCGCCTGGAAAGTGGCGGAGAAGATGGGAAGACTGGCCTCTGATCATCAGATCATCTGTATCACGCATCTGCCGCAGATCGCGTCCATGCAGGACAGCCACTATTCGATCGCCAAGGAAAGTGTGGACGGACGAACGATGACCCATATCCGCAAACTCACTGAAACGGAGAGCGACTGTGAAGTGGCGCGTCTTCTCGGCGCGGACCGGATCACGGATGCGGCTCTTGAAAACGCCAGAGAAATGAAGAGAATGGCCATGAGCGGAAAAGGAGGAGAGCGATGAGCGCGCGCAGCGATGTGGAGTTTATTGTCAATAAGATCCTGAGCGGGTTCAGCGTAACGCGCGCGGATGAGGTCCCCGCCATCGACCTGTATATGGACCAGGTCCTGACCTTTATGGGCGAGCGGCTCAGAAGGACGGCAAGAAAGTCAGACGCGGACAAGCTCCTGACCAAGACCATGATCAACAATTACGTCAAGAACAAGGTGATGATCCCTCCCGTCAAGAAAAAGTACGGAAGAGACCACATTCTTCTTCTGATGGTCATCTATTATCTGAAGAATTTCCTGTCGATCGACGACATCCGAAAGATCGTGGGGCCTGTCTCCGACAAATACGCGCGTCCCACAACTAAATCAGCGGAGCAGCAGGCCGGAAAGAAACACAGATACTCCATGACCGATGTCTACACGGAGGTATTCGAATATGTCAGCCGCAATGTGGAGCGCTTCCCGGGCGAAGTCCAGGAGATCCTGAGCGAGACAGATAACGCATTTGAAAAAGCGCCTGAAGAGGACCGCGAAATGCTTCGAAGGTTCAATGTGATCTGTCAGCTGAGCGCAGACATCTATCTGCGAAAGCTTCTGATCGAAAAGCTCCTTGACGAGACGCCCGGCGTCTCCGATGCGGCGAGAACTACCAGAAACAAGTAAGGAGTCAACCTATCTATGTCAATTTATGACACTTTGAATAAAGAACAGGCGGAGGCCGTAAGGCACACTGAGGGTCCCGTCCTGATCCTGGCCGGCGCCGGAAGCGGCAAGACCAGAGTGATCACGCACAGGATCGCCTATCTCATGGACGAGTGCGGCGTGAATCCCTGGAATATCCTTGCCATTACTTTTACCAACAAGGCGGCAGGAGAGATGCGGGAGCGTGTCGACAACATGATCGGATTCGGTGCGGAGAGCGTCTGGATCTCGACCTTTCACTCCATGTGCGTGCGGATCCTGCGCCGTCACATAGATCTTCTGGGATATGAGTCCTCCTTTACCATCTATGACACGGATGACCAGAAGTCCCTGATGAAAGACGTCTGCAAGTATCTGAAGATCGATACCAAAGATCTGAAAGAGAGGGCTATCCTCTCAGAGATCTCCTCTGCCAAAAACGAGCTGATCACTCCTCTGCAGTACAGGGAAGAAAACACAGGCGTCAGTTTCCGCAATAAGAGGATCGCGGACGCCTACGACGAATATCAGAAAAGACTCAAAAAGAACAATGCGCTGGATTTTGACGACCTGCTCATGCTGACCGTGGAACTGTTTCACTCCCACGACGAAGTGCTGGCCAATTATCAGAACCGATTCCGCTATATCATGGTGGATGAGTATCAGGACACCAACACTGCGCAGTTTGAGCTGGTAAGACTCCTCGCTGACAGAAACCGCAATCTCTGCGTTGTCGGCGATGACGACCAGTCCATCTACCGCTTCAGAGGCGCCAACATCCGCAACATTCTGGATTTTGAAAAGGTATATCCGGATGCGCTTGTTGTCAAACTCGAGCAGAATTACCGTTCCACGCAGAATGTGCTCGACGCCGCGAACGCGGTGATCGGAAACAATGTAAAGAGAAAGAAGAAAGCCCTCTGGACAGACAGGGGCGAGGGCTCGAAACTCCATCTGAAGCAGTTCAATACGGCCAGGGAAGAGGCCATGTTCATCACCGGTGACATCGCGCGGAAGATGCGGGCGGACAGACATCTTCGCTGCAGCGATTTCGCGGTCCTCTACAGGACCAACGCGCAGGCCCGCGCACTGGAGGAACGGTTCGTGCTGGATTCCATCCCTTACAATGTGGTTGGCGGAACCAATTTCTACGACCGCAGGGAGATCCGCGACATGATCGCCTACCTCAAGACCATCGACAACGGACAGGACGAGATCGCCGTGCGTCGTATCCTGAACGTTCCAAGACGCGGGATCGGCGCCACGACAATGGTCCGGCTCTCCGATTACGCAGTGGACAGGGATATCACTTTCTTCGCCGCCATGGAGAACTGCCGCAATATCACTTCCCTCGGACGAAGCACTGCCAAAATAGAGTCCTTCGTAAAGCTGATCCTCCGACTTCGCGATTACGCGAAAGACCATCGGCTCTCAGAACTCCTGCGCCAGGTCATCATACAGACCGATTATGAAGCGTATCTGCGCGACCTTGATGACGAGGACGGTGAAGACAGGATCTCCAACGTCGACGAACTGGTCAGCAAGATCACGGATTACGAGGAGACGGCGGAGGAGCCGACACTGTCCGGATTCTTAGAAGAAGTGGCCCTGGTATCTGATCTTGACGACACAAGCGATACCCAGGACAAAGTTCTTCTCATGACTCTGCACAGCGCCAAGGGGCTGGAATTCCCCCATGTATATATTACAGGCATGGAAGACGGCATATTCCCCAGCGCTATGGCTCTCAACAGCAGTGACGAAGAAGCGGAAGAGGAGGAGCGCCGCCTTGCCTACGTCGGCATCACAAGAGCCAAAGACGATCTTACGCTCACCTGTTCCAGGACCAGAATGCTGCGCGGAGAAGTGCAGTATAATCCCATGAGCAGATTTGTGGCGGAGATCCCGGAAGAGCTGTTCGACAGCGATGTTCCCGGAAATCCCTTCGAGGAAGATCATCCCTTCGACAGAGACTATTCCGACCGCGGGGACCGTTTCAGCGGTTCTTACGGCAGCAGTACATATGGCAGCATTTCGTCCTACGGCGGCAGCACATATGGAAGCATTTCTTCGTACGGAGACAGTGCGTCCTATGGCGGCAGCACCTATTCCGAACCTGCCGGGACTGCATATTCGGGCAGCAAGGCACAGGAAGGCGGCAGAACGGCGCGCCCCAGGCTTAAAGCTGTCTACAGAAAGCCTTCCACAGATGACGCGAAGAAGCCTTATATCGCTAAAGCCGGCGGCAAGGGCCTTTCCTCCCTCAGTAAAGGAATGCCGGCTGCTCCCTCCAGACCCGATTACGGGCCGGGAGACCGCGTCAGGCACACCAAGTACGGTGAAGGAACGGTAAAAGCAGTTGAGCCGGGTCCCCGCGACTACAAAGTGACCGTGCAGTTCGACGGATACGGCCAGAAGATCATGTACGCGGCCTTTGCCAAACTGGTCAAGTGCTGACCTTTTCCGTTACCCGCCACGGATCGGATCATTCAGGGCCGTTTTTGTCAAACTTATGTGAACCGCATCGGAAACGGTGGAAATGATCCCGGGTTAGTGGTATATTAATGGTAATAGCAAAAACGACACAGTTCATATCGTAATTAAGGATTGGGAGGAACTGCACAAATGACAAGAGATAAATTTCAGGAGCTGATCGATGCGGTCAGAAGCAACAAGAAAGAAGAAGTGAATCCGGTGCTGATCTGCCTGGCTGTTTTCGGCGCGATCGTAGCGGTATGCCTGATCGCATACGGCGTGTATCGTTTCCTTACACCGGACTATTTTGACGATTACGATGACGACGATGATTTTGATGATGACTTCGACGACGACTTCGAGGATGATTTCGAAGATGAGCCGGAAGCGGCTGCCGAGGCATGATCGATCCGGTATTGCATGAATAGAATACAGTGATTACAAGAGGCAGCCCGCTGATAAGCCGGACTGCCTTTTCAGTGAAACAGATTAGTATTACGGAGGAGACACATTTGAAAAAAGGAGACCTGATCGAGGGAATCGTCAGCGAAGTGAAGTTTCCCAATAAGGGGATCGTGGAGACGGAGGAAGGCGCCGTCGTTGTCAAAAACGCGATCACCGGACAGCGGGTGCAGGCCCGCGTCAACAAAAAGAGAAAAGGAAAAGCGGAAGGCGCCTTGCTCAGCGTTCTTGAAAGATCTCCTCTGGAGAGAGAAACGCCCTGTCCCGCGTTCGGGACCTGCGGCGGATGCACCTATCTCTGTCTTCCCTACGAAGAACAGCTGAAGATCAAGGAAGGGCAGGTCAGAGAACTCCTGACAGAAGCGATGCCGCAAGGCGCTTCCATGGACTGGTTTCACGGCATAATCGGAAGCCCTGCCGTTTACGGATACCGCAATAAGATGGAGTTTTCCTTTGGCGATGAGTACAAGGACGGGCCGCTCGCGCTCGGTATGCACAGGCGCGGCAGCTTTTATGACCTTGTCAATGCGGACCCCTGTGTCATTGTGGATGAAGACTACAGAAAGATCCTTGGCGCAGTCAGGACATACTGGACCCGGAATGGCGCCTCCTTCTATCACCGCCTGCGTCACACGGGCTGGCTTCGCCACTTGCTCGTGAGAAAAGCATCGCTGACCGGTGAGATCCTGATCGACCTCGTGACGACGTCGCAGGAGGAATATGATCTTACGGATTTTGCGCAGATGCTGCTTGGACTGTCATTGGAAGGCAGGATCGTCGGCATTCTGCATACTGTCAACGACGCAGTGGCGGACGTGATCAAAGACGACGGGACACAGATCCTCTACGGACAGGACTATTTCACGGAGAGTCTGTTAGGACTTTCCTTTAAGGTGACGCCGTTTTCCTTCTTCCAGACCAACAGCCGGGGCGCGGAAGTACTCTATGAGACGGCAAGGACTTTCCTGACGGATGCCGGCATGAAGAAAGGCGTTGTCTATGACCTTTACTGCGGCACGGGGACGATTTCCCAGCTTATGGCGCCTGTATCGGAGAAAGTCATAGGCGTTGAGATCGTGGAAGAAGCAGTAGTGGCAGCACGTGAAAACGCGCAGCGGAACGGGATCGGCAATTGCGAGTTCATCGCGGGAGATGTACTGAAAGTCCTCGATGAGATCGAAGAGAAACCGGATCTCATTATCCTGGACCCGCCCCGCGACGGCGTACATCCCAAAGCGCTTCCCAAGATCCTTCGTTACGGCGTGGAGCAGATCCTGTACATCTCCTGCAAGCCGACAAGCCTTGCAAGAGATATTCCGGCTTTTCTTGATGCGGGCTACAGACCGGTGCGCGGCGTGAGCGTCGACCAGTTCCCGTGGACTGCCAACGTTGAGACAATATGCCTGTTTGCCAATGATCCTATGATCAATAAGGCGTCTTGTTAAAAGATCGTCTGTTTTGTTATTGATTTTGTACAGAGATTTTGATATTTACACAAACTTGATGTCTGACTATTAGTTATTCCTACCAAAATCTCATTGTTTTAGCATCAGAAAAAGTGTATGATTAAGACATGTCGGGAGGTCATTAATGAAGGATTGGATGCAGATTTCACAAAGGCTCATTATGATCGGTCAGCTGGGCCTGTCCCTGCTGATGCCTCTGCTTATATGTATGGGAATCTGTTATCTCCTTATCTCCAAGGCGGGAATCGGCCTCTGGATCTATATTCCGGGCTTTATTTTGGGCCTCGGCGCTTCCTTTATGACTGCGTATAAGCTCTGGCTGTCTGTCATTGCCAGAGAGAAGGAAAGAGGTGAGGAAGAGCCTCCCGCTTTCAACCTGCATCAATAATCAGCAAAAATGTCTACACATTTCTGATGTAAACTTCATCGAGAGGACTAAAGAATTGAAACTGCAGAAAGCGGTCAAAGATGAAACTGTATTTGTGGCGCTTGGATCTGTGATCCTCAGCGCTGTAATGGTAATTGTATTCTTCGTGCTGCACAGGGCTTTTCCGGACAGAGTCCCCATGGATCTGCCGGTCGTGATCGGTGCGGTCGGAGGCTGCGCGGTAGCTGTGGGAAACTTTTTCCTCATGGCCCTGACCGTGCAGAAAGTAGCCGGAATTGAGAATTATGATCAGGCATATCGCTCAATGCAGGTCAGCTACAGGTACAGAACGTTCCTGCAGCTGATTTGGTGTGTCCTGACAATGGTTCTTAAATTCATAAATCCCGTGGCCGGAATGCTGCCCCTGCTCTGGCCAAGCCTTCTGATCAAAGGCAGGGGAATCCTGAACGGGGTTAAAAATTAAAGAGAAGGAGGTGGATGTGTAAAGATGGAATTTGATATTTCCGGAGCAAGGATATTCTTTCGAATTCCAACCGGACTCCCGATACTCGGGGATATCCTGATCACAGAGACACTGGTAATCAGCTGGATCGTAATGGCAATCATCACTGGATTATGTATCTTTCTGACCAGAGATCTCAAGGTCGAGAAGATCTCCAAGCGTCAGGCACTTGCGGAGATGATGGTGGATGCGGCGACTAACCTTGTGCGGAATAATACAGGCGGCACGCAGTTTGACAAGCTGATCCCTTTTGTCTCGGCGCTGTTTGCCACCAGTATTGTGTCGAATCTGATCAGTCTGATCGGCCTGAGAAGCCCGACGGCAGATCTTTCTACCGAAGCTGCCTGGGCAGTCGTCGTTTTTATCATGATCACATCGGAAAAGATAAAAGCCGGCGGAATACTCGGATACATGAAAGGATTTACAGAACCGATCGCTGTAATGACGCCTTTCAATATCCTCTCGGAGCTGGCGACGCCTGTAAGTATGGCCTGCCGTCATTTCGGCAATATTTTGTCAGGCGTAGTTATCAACGGACTGATCTACGCGGCATTGGCGGTCGCGTCTTCCGCGCTTCTTGGACTGATCCCCGGAGCGGTCGGAGATTTCCTCAGCCATATACCGATACTCAGTGTCGGTCTTCCGGCCATTACATCAGTCTATTTTGACTGGTTCTCCGGATGCATGCAGGCGTTTATCTTCACCATGCTTACGATCATGTATATCGCAAACGCAGCAAACGGGTGATCTTATTGGAATTTCTTGCTAAAACGAATTTTGTTCAGCAGATCTCACTTTTATTACTATGAACTCAGAGCGGCAGCGGCCGCATGAGAAATATACCAACCAATCACAGGAGGAAAATCATGGATTATACAATACTCGCTAAAGGTATCGCACTGGCAGGTTGTGCAATTGGTGCAGGATGTGCGCTGATCGCAGGTATCGGCCCTGGTATCGGTGAAGGCAACGCTGTAGCAAAGGCTCTTGAGGCGATCGGACGTCAGCCTGAGTGCAAGGGCGACGTTACCAGCACAATGCTTCTTGGCTGCGCGATCGCTGAGACGACAGGTATTTACGGTTTCGTTACGGGTCTTCTTCTGATCTTTGTAGCGCCCGGCATGTTCATGGGTTATCTGGGCTAAGTCCTGGGCTGATACGTAAACTCGCGCCGGAACGCGCCGGAATGCGCATACGGCACAGCCACAAGGAGGCAGTAAATGGGTAATACACAGGAACTTGTGACGATCATCCCGTGGACGTTCATCGCACAGATCCTCAACCTGTTCATCCAGATGTATCTGATCAAACGCTTCCTCTTCAAGCCTATCAATGAGGTACTGCAGAAGAGAAGAGAATTGGCGGATCAGGAGATCAGGGAAGCCAGAGATGCGAAGGAAGAGGCAGACAGCCTGAAAGTTCAGTACGAAGAGGGACTGGCCAACGCCAGAACTGAGGCAGCCCAGATCGTACAGAGCGCCCAGAAAGAGGCGCAGGTGAGAGCGGATGAGACCGTCCGCCAGGCACAGGAACAGGCTGCCGGCATTCGCAGAAAAGCAGAGGCGGATATCGCACAAGAGAAAAAGAAAGCGATCAATGAGGTCAAGGATGAGATCGGCGGCCTGGCAATGGATATTGCCGGCAAGGTCGTTGAGAAAGAGATCAACGAAGCTGATCACAGGAAACTCATTGATGAATTTATTAAAAATGTAGGAGAGGCATCATGACGACAGCGATAAGTCTGTACGGGCAGAGCCTGTACGACCTTGCTGCGGAGGAGGGCCTTACGGAAGAGATTTTGAAGCAGATGGAAGCCGTCGATGAGATTTTCAGGGCAAATCCTGACTATATCACGCTTTTGCTTGAACCTTCCATTCCCAGGAGAGAACGTCTGGGAATGCTCGAAGAAGCATTTAAGAACCAGCTCCATCCATATCTGCTCAATTATCTTATGATCCTGCTTGAAAACAGCCTGCTCAGAGGATACAGCGCAAGCTATCGAACATATCGCACTTCCTATTACAAGGACCATGGTATCGCAGAGGCCACGGTGACGAGTGCGATCGAACTGACAAAGGCACAGAAAGATTCCCTGGTCAGCAAACTGGAACAGATCAGCGGCAAAAAGATCGTTCTCAAGCAGAAAGTCGACAGTGCTGTCCTTGGAGGTCTCCGCGTAGAGATCGAGGGCAAACTGCTTGACGGTACCGTCATGGGCAGACTTACCGACCTTCGCAAAAAGGTATTAAAACCAGAGAAGATATCCCAGGTGATCCGCAGTCAGATCAAGAATTATCAGAATGCGATCATACAGAATGAGACCGGAACGGTCCTCACCGTCGGTGACGGTATCTCCAGGGTAAGCGGCCTGGTGAACTGCATGGCGGGCGAACTTCTCGAATTTGAGAACGGAACCTTTGGTATGGCACAGAACCTTGAAGAGACAAGCGTCTCTGTAGTTCTGTTCGGCGAAGACAAAGGTATCAGCGAAGGACAGACGGTCAAAAGAACAGGACGCGTAGTTTCTGTTCCCGTAGGAGAGGCCATGATCGGCCGCGTAGTCAATGCGATCGGACAGCCGATCGACGGCGCAGGCCCGATCGACACCACAGAATTCAGGCCTGTTGAATCTCCCGCACACGGAATTATTGAAAGGCAGCCGGTTAAAGAACCGCTGCAGACCGGCATCAAGGCGATCGACTCCATGATCCCGATCGGAAGAGGTCAGCGTGAGCTGATCATCGGCGACCGCCAGACCGGTAAAACGACGATCGCGGTCGACACGATCCTGAACCAGAAGGGCAAGGATGTTATCTGCATCTATGTTGCTATCGGTCAGAAGCGCTCCACTGTCACCGGCATCGTCTCCCAGCTCCAGAACGGCGGCGCTATGGATTATTCCATCGTAGTAGCAGCGACCGCATCGGAGCCTTCACCGCTTCAGTACATTGCGCCTTATTCGGGCTGTGCAATGGGCGAGTATTTCATGAACAAGGGCAAGCACGTGCTGATCATCTATGATGATCTGTCCAAACACGCTGTGGCATACCGTGCTCTGTCTCTTCTGATCCGCCGCCCTCCGGGACGTGAGGCGTATCCCGGAGACGTATTCTATCTGCATTCCAGACTTCTTGAAAGAGCTGCGAAGCTTTCCGAGGATCTGGGCGGTGGTTCTCTTACTGCGCTTCCTATCATTGAAACGCAGGCGGGTGATGTTTCGGCCTATATTCCGACCAACGTCATCTCGATCACAGACGGCCAGATCTTCCTTGAGACTGAGCTTTTCCACTCCGGCATCATGCCGGCTGTCAACCCCGGTATCTCGGTTTCCCGAGTCGGCGGCAATGCGCAGATCAAGGCTATGAAGAAGGTCGCAGGAACACTGAAGCTGATCTATTCCCAGTACCGTGAGCTGCAGAGTTTCGCCCAGTTCGGATCCGACCTGGATGCCGATACCAAGGCAAGACTTGCGCAGGGCGAACGTATTGTGGAAGTTCTTAAGCAGGGTAAATCCGCTCCTGTTCCTGTTGAGAAGCAGGTCGCGATCCTTTACGCGGTTGTCAATGGAATTCTGGCAGACGTAAAGGTCACGGATATTGCCGAATACGAAGCGGGTCTCTACAGACGACTGGATGAAGATCCCGACGGAGTCTCGGCAATGCGGATCATCCGTGAGACCGGTGCACTCAATGAGACAGCAGAAGCTGCGCTGAAAGCCGCGCTGACTGCATATACGCAGGAGTTTGTAAAGAACAGATAACGGAGGGATAAAAACATGGCAGCTGCCAATATGAAAGCTGTAAAACTCCGGATCAGAAGCGTTCAGAACACCATGCAGATCACAAAGGCCATGCAGCTGGTCGCCGCTTCCAAGCTCCGTAAAGCTAAGGAGAAAGCTGATAAAAGCAAACCCTATTTTACTATCATGAGGGAAACGCTCGTCGAAATCGCGAAAGGAAACACCGATTTCCAGTCTCCTTATACGAAGCAGGTTGACAATGATAAATGGCTCTATGTGGTCATCGCGGGTGACAGAGGACTTGCAGGCGGATATAACGCGAACCTGTTTAAATTCATGGAAAGCGAGACCAAGGGAAGAGACTACATGGTCCTCCCGATCGGCAAAAAATCCGTCGAGTATTTCCGTCAGCACGGCGTGGAACTGTTTACCGAAGAATATGCGGAAGTCGCCAAGATCAGCGTTTCCGACTGCTTCGGTATTGCCAAATTGATCTGTGACGCTTATTCCAAAAGGAAATTCGGACACGTCCTTCTGTGCTATACAGATTTTGTATCGATGATGACACAGACACCCCGTTCTTCCTCCCTGCTTCCGCTCGCTGATTTCGCGGAGGAAGTCAGGAACGCAGAAGAACCCGAAAAGGCTGTGCGTGATCTGATTCTTTATGAACCGGACAGTGAGACTGTCTTCAACGCGATCGTACCTGAATATCTTGCAGGTCTTTTGTACACCAGTATTAACGTATCGGTGGCAAGTGAACTGGCAGCGAGACGGACCGCTATGGAGGCGGCTACGGACAATGCCGGTGAGATGATCGAAAAGCTGAGCCTGTACTACAACAGAGCAAGACAGGCAAGCATCACGCAGGAGATCACGGAGATCGTGGCCGGCGCAGAAGGGAATTGATACTAAAGGAGTACGTATAAATGAGTGAGAAACATACAGGAAAGGTCATACAGGTCACAGGCCCGGTTCTGGATATCCGATTCGGTGAAGGTGAACTGCCTGAACTGCTCAACGCGATCGAGATCACACTGGAAGGCCGCAAACTGATCGCGGAAGTTGCCCAGCAGATCGGTGATGACGTCGTCCGCTGTGTAGCAATGAGCTCCACGGACGGTCTGGTTCGCGGAACGGAAGCGGTTGATCTGGGCGGTCCCATTACTGTACCGGTAGGCGAGCAGTGCCTCGGACGTATTTTCAACCTGCTCGGCGAGCCGGTTGACAATCAGCCTGCACCGGAGAATACAGAGCGCTGGCCTATCCATCGCCCTGCTCCTTCTTTTGAAGAGCAGACACCGGCAACTGAAGTCTTTGAGACCGGTATCAAGGTCGTCGACCTGATCTGCCCCTATGCAAAGGGCGGTAAGATCGGTCTGTTCGGCGGCGCGGGCGTAGGCAAGACAGTCCTGATCATGGAGCTGATCAATAACGTCGCCAAAGCACACGGCGGTATTTCCGTATTTACCGGAGTTGGTGAGAGAACCCGTGAAGGAAACGACCTTTACGGCGAAATGAAAGAGAGCGGAGTTATCGACAAGACCGCATTGGTATACGGTCAGATGAACGAGCCTCCGGGAGCCAGAATGAGAGTCGGTCTTTCCGGCCTTACAATGGCAGAGTATTTCCGTGATGTCAAAAACCAGGACGTCCTTCTGTTCATCGACAACATTTTCCGTTTTACACAGGCAGGTTCAGAGGTTTCGGCGCTTCTCGGCCGTATGCCTTCCGCAGTAGGTTACCAGCCTACACTTGCTACGGAGATGGGTGCTCTGCAGGAGAGGATCACGTCTACAAAGCGCGGATCCATCACATCCGTACAGGCTGTCTACGTACCTGCGGATGACCTTACAGACCCCGCGCCTGCAACGACATTCACACATCTGGATGCCACAACGGTTCTTTCCCGTGATATCGCGTCCCAGGGTATTTATCCCGCTGTGGATCCTCTGGATTCCACCAGCCGTATCCTGTCCCCTGAAGTAGTCGGACAGGAGCACTATGACATCGCAAGACGTGTGCAGCAGGTCCTTCAGCGCTATAAAGAGCTGCAGGATATCATCGCGATCATGGGTATGGATGAACTTTCCGATCAGGATAAGCTCAGTGTTTACAGAGCCAGAAAGATCCAGAACTTCCTGTCCCAGAGTTTCTCTGTCGCGGAGCAGTTCACCGGTATGCCCGGTAAATATGTGCCGCTGAAAGAGACACTGCGCGGCTTCCG
Source organism: uncultured Lachnospiraceae bacterium (assembly GCA_902801415.1). GTDB lineage: Bacteria > Bacillota > Clostridia > Lachnospirales > Lachnospiraceae > CAG-791. The sequence goes on along the minus strand of CADCIK010000001.1, from coordinate 53,387 downwards.
CATGATCCTCGACGGTGAGTGCGATGATCTGCCTGAGAGCGCATTCCTGTTTGCGGGCACGATCGACGACGTCTTTGAAAAGGCCAAATAACGAGTATAAACGCGAATGAAGGGAGGAAGACGCTATGGCAACCTTCCGGTTACAGGTCGTCTCCATGGATGGCCTTGAATATGACGGAGAGGTGGAGCGGATCAAACTGCGCACCATACACGGTGATCTTGCGATCCTCGCCAGGCACATGAACTACGTGACTGCGATTGGCATGGGTACCGCAACAGTGGTATTTGAAGACGGCACAGAGCGTAAAGCGGCCTGTATCGGCGGAATGCTCTCCATGATGAACAATCATTGCCGCGTGATCCCCACAACGTGGGAATGGGGCGACGAGATCGATCTCGAGAGAGCGATGGAAGCAAAGAAGCGGGCAGAGGAGAGATTGCAGGACAGCAATCTGGAACTTGTGCAGAGAGTCAATGCCGAGGCCAAGCTCTACAGAGCACTGGTCAGGATCGGCAGCGCTAAGAAATAACCCGTGTGTACAAAGTTGGTAAAAGGACCGGTTTCGAGAAGAAACCGGTCCTTTTCTGTGTTTACTGTGTTCTACAAAATGAGCAGGCCTATGGCCTGCTCATTTTTAATGCGATTTTATCGGCTCAGTGGATCATGGAGTGCCATTCCTGCAGAGAACGGATATCGCTGTCGCCGTGTTTCTTGACGTAACGGATCCCTTCCGCAGCCGCGCGCGCCGCGTCGATCGTTGTGATATAAGGGACGCGTGCCTTGATGGCATTCTTTCTGAGATAGCTGTCATCATGAATACTGTCTTTACCGACAGGAGAGTTGATGATCAGCTGGATCTTGCCGTTGGTGATCAGGTCAATGATGTTGGGTCTTCCTTCATAGAGCTTCTTGACGCGCTCTGCGTGGATACCGGCCTCCTGGATCAGGTCGCAGGTGCCGCCTGTGGCCAGGATCTTGAAACCGCAGTCATCAAAGATCTTAGCGACTTCCGCAACTTCAGGCTTATCCTTCTTGTTGACGGAGATCAGGACTGTTCCCTCTGTGGGAAGTGTCGCGTTAGCGCCTTCCTGTGCCTTGAAGTAAGCCTCACCGGTCTTGGACGCGATACCGAGCACCTCGCCGGTAGAACGCATCTCAGGGCCGAGCAGGGGATCGACTTCCTGGAACATATTGAAGGGGAATACTGCCTCCTTGACGCCATAGTAAGGGATGGTTCTCTCACCAAGCGCAGCTACCGGTGAAGGTCTTCCGGTGATCGAAGATGTAATGATATCCGTAGCGATCGGAACCATGCGGATTCCGCAGACCTTGGATACCAGCGGAACAGTACGGGATGCTCTGGGATTGGCCTCGAGCACATACACTTTGCCGTTTTCGATCGCGTACTGCATGTTCATAAGGCCTACAACATGCATTTCCTCCGCGATCTTGCGCGTGTACTCTTTGATGGTCTCCAGATTGTCCTTGGGGATATGTCTGGAGGGAATAATGCATGCGGAGTCACCGGAATGGATACCGGCCAGCTCAATGTGCTCCATGACTGCAGGTACATATGCGTGCGCGCGATCAGGATCGGGCGGTCAGGCGTAACGCCTACGGCTGCCTGCATGTAATCCTTCATGGAGTCATCATCGTAGACAACTTCCATACCGCGTCCGCCAAGTACATAGGAAGGGCGCACCATGACAGGGTATCCGATCTCGCCGGCGATCTGAATGGCCTCTTCGACAGTTGTCGCCATACCGGACTCGGGCATAGGGATGCCGAGCTTATCCATCATGAGACGGAACTGATCGCGGTCCTCTGCGAGGTCAATGACTTCGGGCTGTGTGCCGAGGATGCGTACACCGTTTGCCTTGAGGTCCGCTGCGAGGTTGAGGGGCGTCTGTCCGCCGAACTGCGCGATCACGCCGACCGGTTTCTCCTTATGATAGATGGAGAGCACATCTTCCAGTGTAAGCGGTTCAAAATACAGCTTGTCGGAAGTATCGTAATCGGTCGAGACGGTCTCGGGGTTGCAGTTGACGATGATGGTCTCAAAACCGAGCTCGCGAAGGGACTTGGCTGCGTGGACGCAGCAGTAGTCAAATTCAATACCCTGGCCGATCCTGTTGGGGCCTCCGCCCAGGATCATGATCTTGGGGCGTTCCGTGCTGACGGGATCATTGTCAGGCGCGTTGTAAGTGGAGTAGTAATATGCGCTGTCCTGCGTGCCGCTTACGTGTACAGCGTCCCATGTCTCCACAACGCCGAGAGCTTCGCGCTTATGCCTGATCTCATCTTCGGATACGCCGAGGATCTCGCTGAGATACTTATCGGAGAAACCGTCTTTCTTGGCCTGGATCAGAGCTTTTGAAGTGAGAGGGCCGCGCAGGAGCGCTTCCTCTTCCTCAACAAGTTCCTTCATCTGGTTGATGAAATAGTGCTTCACGCTGGTAAGGGCAAAGATCTCATCAGCGGTCGCGCCTTTGCGAAGCGCTTCATACATGATGAAATAGCGCTCACTGTTGGGAACAACGAGCTTGCTGAGGAGTTTTTCCTTGCTCAGCTCGTGGAAGTTTTTGACAAATCCAAGACCATAGCGGTCCTTCTCCAGAGAACGGATCGCCTTCTGGAAAGCTTCTTTGTAATTCTTGCCGATGCTCATGACTTCGCCGACAGCTCTCATCTGTGTGCCGAGATGGTCATTTACGCCCTTGAATTTTTCAAAGGCCCAGCGGGCGAATTTAACGACTACGTAATCGCCGTCCGGAACATACTTGTCCAGAGTTCCGTATTTGCCGCAGGGAAGGTCCTTGAGGGTAAGACCGGTCGCAAGCTTTGCGGAGACAAGCGCGATCGGGAAGCCCGTAGCCTTGGAGGCAAGAGCGGAAGAGCGGGATGTTCTGGGATTGATCTCAATAACGACGACGCGGCCGGATTTGGGGTCGTGCGCGAACTGCACGTTGGTTCCGCCGATGACGCCGATATGCTCTACGATCCTGTAGGACTGCTCCTGCAGCTTCTTCTGCAGGTCCTCATCAATAGTGAGCATAGGCGCTGTACAGAAGGAATCACCTGTGTGTACGCCTACGGGATCGACGTTCTCGATAAAGCATACGGTGATCATGTTGTTGTCCTTGTCGCGGACAACTTCCAGTTCCAGTTCCTCCCAGCCCAGAATGGATTCTTCTACAAGAACCTGGTGGATCAGGCTGGCCTGCAGGCCGCGCGCGCATACGGTACGAAGTTCATCTCTGTTGTATACAAGTCCGCCGCCGGCGCCGCCCATTGTATAAGCAGGACGAAGAACAACTGGATAACCGAGCTCCTCAGCGATCGAAAGCGCGTCGTCAACAGAATAAGCGACCTGGCTGCGCGCCATCTCAATACCGAGTTTATTCATCGTTTCCTTGAATTCAACGCGGTCCTCGCCACGCTCAATAGCATCGACCTGAACACCGATGACCTGAACGCCATATTTTTGAGGCCGGACTGACCTCCGAGATTGGGAAGAAGAGCGTCGGGACGTTCTTTCGCAATGATCTGCTCCATACGTCTGACGTTAAGAGGTTCGATATAAGTGATATCAGCCATTTCGGGATCGGTCATAATTGTCGCCGGATTCGAATTGACGAGTACGATCTCATAGCCAAGGCTCCTGAGTGCCTTACAGGCCTGAGTGCCGGAATAGTCAAACTCACATGCCTGACCAATGACAATGGGACCCGAGCCGATGATCAGGATTTTATGAATATCAGTACGTTGTGCCATAAGCCCTCACTTTCTCTACTGTATTTTGTGCCTAATAAATTCTAATTGAATATCAATAGATTTTCCACATATTTTTTTCTTAACATTTGTAAATAAATAGAAAGAATATAAATATTATTAGAATAAATATTTACAAATTCGTAACAAAATAGTAAAATATAGTATCTGGAAATATATGTTGATCCTTTATTTCTTTCATGGGAAGAGGAAATACGATGAAGATTCATATATGGAAAATAGCAGTTCTTTTTTCTGTTTTCCTGATCGCCTTGTCATTTACAGGCTCTAAAGTCCGTGCGGCGGAAATCTCAACAATAGATATTACGATCAACATGAAGTGGGACGATGAAGAGGACCTGGACGGAAGCCGTCCGGAAGAGGTTACAGTCACGCTTTATGCAAACGGAAATGAGATCGGGAGATCTGTTACCTTACGCGCGGATGAAGACTGGGAAGGAACATTTATAGAACTGCCCCTGTATTATAATGGAGAACTGCAGTCCTATTCTGTAGTCGAGGAAAAAGTCGATGGGTATACAGGTACCATTGAAGGCTCCTGCATGGACGGATACACCATCACCAATATCCACAAACCTCTGCCGCAGGGAAGAAACAGCGGTGTGGAAATCGAAAATCTGAATAATGAGTCGGAAGTCCCTGTAAAAGGAAAGATCGTAGAGACTGTCGTGACAACGAAGGTATCCAGGTCCATGCCCGCCAGGACCAGCACCACGATCAAAAAGACCATGTCGGCCAAAACCGCGGACACCTCGGATACTGTCTACTGGGGAAGCACGCTCCTTGGGGCGATCACCGCTCTGTTTGTCTGGATGCGGTTTGAACAGAAGAGGAAATAAGGGTAAAGAGGATGACCCTGAAAGTACTTTTCACAAAAGTCAGAAAAATTTAAGATAATCGTTATGAATTAGCCTGAAAGCCGGTTTGACTTTCGGGCTTTTATTTTGTAAAACTGTTGCATGCACAGATCAGAGTGTATTTAAGAAGCGGGAGATCCGCTCTATTGTTTGAAGTTTATAGATTAAGAAGGAGTTGATACGATGAAAGAATGGGTCGATACAATGCACTATTATGTGCCGATCCTGTTTTCCAAAGAGGACCGGATGATCTTTGTACTGGTACTGCTCATGGTCGCGGTACTTCCTGTTTTATTATGTGTTCTGCATTTTAAGCCTCTTGTCAGAGGAACGGCGCTCATCATTTTTGCCGTGTATATTCTGGGCAATCTCAGTTTCACGATCCTGGGCAGGGAAGGCATCTACGCATCCGAGCTTCCTGCTTTCGGCAATTACAGGCAGGCCTTTTACCTTGATCTGGGACTGGAAGGGACTTTGCAGATGCTACCCGAAGGCATCGGGCAGACGCTCCGCCACATCCACATCGGAAACTACACGGCGGCTCGTGAGGTCTTCCTGAACATTCTGCTGTACGTTCCGATGGGATATCTGCTTCCTTTTATATGTAAGCCGATGCGCTACAGTATTATCGCCTGTACGGTCGTAGGATTTCTCTGCAGCTGCGCGACGGAATTTGCCCAGCTGCACTATCACCTGGGTTACTTTCAGATTGACGATATTCTGAACAATACGCTGGGGTGCCTGATCGGAGCGATCCTGGGATGCACACTGTCCAGGATCTGGAGAACCCGATGAACTGATTTTGCACATTTCGATTCAAATTATCATTTTACACAAAATCAGTATTCCATTTGCATAAACTGTGGTACAATATTACCAAAATAAAGAACTATTCATCCACAAACAGAACTGTCTTTATTTAAAGTTCAAATTTTAAGGAGGTAATATTATGGCAGATATCTATGCACAGATGGGCAAGAACCTGATCGGTACCAAGACATTCGATAACCTGATGGAGGCGTTCGCAGGAGAGTCTCAGGCGCGCAACAAGTATACATACTTCGCTTCTCAGGCCAAGAAAGACGGCTATGTTCAGATCGCCAAGATCTTCGAGCAGACTGCTGCCAACGAGAAAGAGCACGCAAAGATCTGGTACAAGATCCTTGAAGGCGTACACGGAACCAAGGACAACCTTGAGATCGCAGCTGACGGCGAGCAGTATGAGTGGCAGGAAATGTATCCCGGTTTTGCCAAGACAGCAAGAGAAGAGGGATTCGTAGAGATCGCCAAGCTCTTCGAGATGGTCGCTGAGATCGAGAAAGAGCACGAGGCAAGATATCGCAAGCTGATCGCCAATATCGAGGGCGGCCTTGTATTTACCAAGGACGGCGACAGGATCTGGGAATGCGGCAACTGCGGACACATCTGCATCGGCCCCAGCGCTCCTGATGTATGTCCTGTATGCGATCATCCTCAGGCTTATTTCGAGATCCACGCAGAGAATTTCTGATCGCCAAACCGGCTGTTTACAGCAGAAAACAAGAGGGTTATTCGCAAGGATAACCCTCTTTAACCTTTTCAAAAATATCCTTTTAAAAACAGCATGTAGCCGGACCCTATGGAGGCGTGCAGATGGAAAGACGTGATTTTGTTATTCACAGCAGCTGCCTTAATAAAGACATGCGTATCATTCAATACGGAACTTCCGGAGTTCCCTTTGTCGGTTTTCCCACCCAGTGCGGCGGTGCCGGCAATTATGAAGAATTCGGCATGATCAGAACCCTGTCCCCTTATCTGGATGATGGACGGATGCAGCTGTTCTGCGTCGACTCCGTAGATCACGAGAGCTGGTATTGTGAACAGGGGATCAATACCTGGCGCAGCGCGAGGCAGGAGGATTATTACAGGCATATTACGGAAGAGGTATTGCCCATAGTTCAAGAGAATTCCCCCTCCGGAAAGAAGCCCGTAGTGATGGGAATTGATATGGGTGCCACCCACGCGGCGATCGTCTTTTTCAGAAGACCGGAACTTTTCAGCGGCATGCTCGCACTGTCGGGGATCTACGACTCCGCCCATTATTATCACGGATGGATGGACAGCACGCTCTATGACAATTCCGTCGAGTGCTTTCTTTCCAATATGCCGGAGGATCATCCCTGGATCCGCAAATACAACAACTGCTTTATGATCTTTTGCTGCGGCAGAGGGCCATGGGAAGACAAGTGCAGGGAGACCCTTCAGAATCTGGAAAAGATCCTGCACAGGAAAAGGATCAACGCGCTTGTCGATTATTGGGGATCGGATGTGAGCCACGACTGGGTGTGGTGGAAACAGCAGCTGGAGTATTTTATCCCTCCGCTGCTTGATCAGCATACTTTTATTACAGAGCCGTAAGGGCGTGCAGGCCGGGTGAGCGGTGTCTGAATGTTCCGTCTGCAGGCGGCTGTGATCCGAAGTACAGAATTGACGAATTGTTCCCGGACAAGTATACTGCATATTGTGAAACACGCAGGCTGTGAATAGATTTCACAGCCTGTTTTTAGGTTTCGCAAAAGACATATAGAAAGGAATTTGAACCTATGAAAAGACAGTGCGGTATTCTTATGCCGGTATTCTCCCTTCCTTCCCGATTTGGTATCGGATGCTTTGACAGAGAGGCGTATGCGTTTATAGATTTCTTAAAGAATTCCGGGCAGAGCACATGGCAGGTGCTTCCATTCTGCCAGACCGGATTTGGCGACAGCCCTTACCAGTCCGTATCCTCCTTTGCCGGAAATCCCTATTTTATAGACCTTGAGCAGCTGATCGGCGACGGACTCCTTACCTGGCAGGAATGCGAGTCTGTCTGGTTTGGTTCTGATAATGAAAAGGTTGACTACGGCGCAATGTATGAGAACCGTTATCCCCTTCTTCGGAAGGCCTATGAGCGGTTCAGAGATTGCATGAACGGTCACCTTCACATCGGCGCGTCTTCTCAGAAAGCTGAATATGAAGCATTTCTTAAAAAAGAGGCCTACTGGCTCCGCGACTATGCGCTCTTTATGTCGATCAAGCAGAGAGAGAACGGCAAGAGCTGGCAGACGTGGGAGACCGGCCTGAAGATGCGCGAAGAAAAGGCGCTCGCGCAGGCGGAGAAAGAGCTCGCGGATGAGATGGGCTTTTATTTCTTCCAGCAGTATGAGTTTGAGAGACACTGGGAAAAGCTTCATGCCTACGCGAAGAAGCAGGGGATCAGCATTATCGGTGATATTCCTTTCTATGTCGCGATGGACAGCGCGGCTTCATGGGCTCACAAGGAGATTTTCCGTTTTGATAAGGACGGCAATCCGATCGATGTGGCCGGTTGTGCACCGGATGCTTTCTCCAAGACAGGGCAGCTCTGGGGCAATCCCCTCTATGACTGGAAAGCGCTCAAGAAGAGCGGCTACAAGTGGTGGATCAACAGGATCGCCCGCAATATGGAATTCTATGATACGCTCCGTATCGATCACTTTAACGGATTTGCCGAGTATTACGCAGTTCCCTATGGGGATGAGACCGCAGAGAACGGCACGATCTGCAAAGGTCCCGGCATGGACTTTTTCAAAGCCCTCAAGAAACAGCTGGGCGATGTGCCGATCATCGCGGAGGATCTGGGCACGCTTACACCTGTCACCGAAAAGCTCCTGGAGGACGCGGGCTATCCCGGCATGAAGGTCCTGCAGTACGCTTTCGACTGGACAGAATACAGTTACTATCTGCCTTATAACCATATTAAGAACTGCGTCGTCTACACAGGAACCCATGACAACACGACGACAAGGGCCTGGATCGAAGAGATCAGCGATCATGACAGAGATCTTGCAAGAAGATACATCCACTCCGAGAATACCGACTACGGCACCTTCGTGTGGGATATGATCCGCGAGGCGTACCGCTCAGTAGCTGACCTCTGCATCATTCCGCTGCAGGATTATCTGGTAAAGGGCAAAGAGGCCAGGATCAACCATCCCGGCACACTCGGTGAGAACTGGCAGTGGAGGCTGCAGCCGCACTTCCTTTCAAGGGATCTCGGCGACAGCATCTTTAAGCTTGCCAAATTATACGGAAGGATCCCGAAAGAAGAAAAAAAGACTGAAACAAAGTCAAAATAGTAACTTGCCGTTATTGTTTCCATCAGTTAATGTTGGATTATTACTATAAAGAGTGATACTATCATTATGTAACATTTTATTAAAAACTCCGGAGGAAACAATGGCTAAGCGAGAACGCAGAAGAAGAAAGAAAAGAAATCCTTTTCTCAGCTTTTTGAAAGTGCTGCTGCTTATGGTGCTGGTGGGCATCCTGGCAGTTCTGGGCGTATTCTATTTTGGCGGGTATTACGGCAGGATCAAGGCGATGAAGGACGAAGCGGACAGCTTTGTCAGCGAATCGACCAAGGATACCTTTGTTCCGTCGCAGACCGGCATGATCTACGACGCGGAAGGCGATCTGATCTCAGAGACGCTTCCTGAGAAGGATTCCAATTATCTGACCTATTCGCAGATCCCCGATCTGTTCAAGCAGGCAGTAGTCAGTATAGAAGACAAGAACTTCTATAAACACGGCGGCGTCGACTACAAAGCGATCGTGCGCGCTGCCAAGGAACTTGTCGTCAACAGGCAGATCACCCAGGGCGGCAGTACGATCACCATGCAGCTTGCAAGGGGAATATTCCTGAACAACGGCAGGACCTGGGAGAGAAAGATCGAAGAGATCTTCATTGCCTGGGATCTCGAGAAGAAGTATTCCAAGGACCAGATCCTTGAGTTCTATCTCAACAATATTTATTTCATGAACGGCTATTACGGCATTGCGTCAGCTTGTGAGGGATACTTTAACAAAACTCCCGATCAGGTCGATCTTTCACAGGTAGCTTACCTGTGCGCGATCCCCAACAGCCCGACTTATTATGATCCTCTCGTACATCCTGATCACACAGTTGAGAGAAGAAACCTGATCCTTTCCAACATGCTCAAGGACGGTATGATTTCCGACGGTGAATTTGACCAGGCGAGCAATGAGGAGATCACGCTGGATCTGTCAGCCAATAATGACAGAAAGCTCAATGAGAACACGTATGTGCTCTCTTATACCTATAAGTGCGCGACTGAAGTGCTCATGCAGCTTGAGGACCCGGACTTTTCCTTCCGGTACGATTTCGCGAGCGATGAAGAGCGCGCGGCTTATGACAAGATCTACAATGAGCTGTACGACGCCTGCCTGGCCAAGCTCTATAAAGGCGGATACAGGATCCATACTTCCTTTGATATGGAGAAACAGCAGCAGCTGCAGGACAGCGTCGACGAGGCACTGGAAGATTTCACAGATACAGCGGATGACGGCAAATACAAGATGCAGGGCGCCGCTGTATGTATCGACAACAGCACCGGACAGGTCGTCGCCATGGTAGGCGGCAGGTCTCAGGAGGATCTGGACGCCGGCCTAACGCTCAACCGCGCTTTCCAGAGCCACAGGCAGCCCGGAAGTTCCATTAAGCCGCTCGTTGTCTATACGCCTGCGTTTGAAAGAGGCTATTATCCCGGAACGCTGGTGGAAGACAAGGAGATCGAGGATGGACCCGAGAACTCCGGCGGCGGCTACATGGGCGAACTCGAACTGAGCGAGGCTGTGCAGAGATCCCTCAACACAGTCGCCTGGCAGATCTATGATGATATTTCGCCCAGGTACGGTCTTTCCAAGCTCAAGGGCATGCACTTTTCCATGATCGTGGATTCGGACAACACGCTGGCAACCAGCCTTGGCGGATTCACATACGGTGTTGAGCCGGTAGAGATGGCATCCGGCTACGCCACACTTTTCAATGACGGCAAATACCGCATTCCTTCCTGCATCACTTCGATCGAGGATTACCAGGGCACTACGGTTTACAGCTACAACGGAACATCGTCCAAGATCTATGACAAGAACGCAGCCAGAGAGATGGTCAGCGTAATGCAAGGCGTTCTTGAAGAAGGATGGGGAACCGGCCGCGGCCTCAGGCTCAACAACGGAATGCCCGCCGCAGGAAAGACCGGTACGACAGACGACACCAAGGACGGCTGGTTCTGCGGATTCACCCATTATTATACGACCGCGGTCTGGGTCGGCTGTGATACGCCCGAACCTGTGCGCGGACTGCAGGGAGCGTCCTGGCCGGGACAGATCTGGAAAAACTTCATGAATCTGATCCACGAGGAGCTTGAACCGGTCGAGTTTAAGGACTACGACAGGGCCAAGGAAAAGAGAGCCCTCAAGGACCAGGATTACCATGACGACTATGATGACGACGACGATCAGCCCAAGAAGAAGGCGACTACAGCCGATACTGCAAAGACGGCTGATAAGGACAAAGATAAAAAGCCTGTAGAGCCCAAGCCTTCCAAGCCTGAGAACGAGGATCCGACCCCCAGTGATGACGGCGGAGAAACACCCGGCGGCGGCGACAACCCCGGCGGCGACAATCCTGGCGGCGGCGAGAACCCCGGCGGTGACAATCCCGGCGGCGGCGAGAACCCCGGCGGTGACAATCCCGGCGGCGGCGACAACCCCGGCGGTGACAATCCCGGCGGCGGCGACAACCCCGGCGGTGACAATCCCGGCGGCGGCGACAATCCCGGCGGTGACAATCCCGGCGGCGGTGAGAACCCCGGCGGTGACAATCCCGGCGGCGAGGCGCCCACCGAAGGCGGAACAAATTAAAGAACAAGATCTGTATTTTGAAACGCTCCGGCATTTGTCCGGAGCGTTTTGTGTATTTTTTGTAAAATGTATTTACAAATCAATCTTTGGACGAGGATAATAGTAATCAGTAAACTGTTTATCTGTAAAGGAGACTGATTGCCGTCCTATGCGCGAGCCATTTATCCTGTTTGAAAATGTTGTAAAAATATACAAGATGGGCGAAGTTGAGATCAGGGCTGTAGACGGCGCGGATTTTACCATCGACAAGGGCGAGTTCACGGTCATCGTCGGCCCCAGCGGCGCAGGAAAGACGACGATCCTGAACATGCTGGGCGGCATGGACAGCAGCACATCCGGAAGGATCCTTGTGGACGGCCGGGATGTGAGCAGCAGCAGCGCGAGAAAACTCACCGAATACAGAAGGCATGACATTGGGTTTGTATTTCAGTTCTATAATCTGGTACAGAATCTGACGGCCCTTGAAAATGTGGAACTGGCCTCCCAGATCTGCCGCAATCCCCTGGATGCGGTAGAGACCATGAGGGAAGTCGGACTATCCGACAGAATGAACAACTTTCCTTCCCAGTTGTCCGGCGGCGAGCAGCAGAGGGTCGCGATCGCAAGGGCGCTCGCGAAGAATCCTAAGCTCCTTCTGTGCGACGAGCCCACCGGAGCTCTGGACTATGTGACAGGAAAGCAGATCCTTTCCCTGCTGCAGAAGACCTGCAGGGAAAGGAAAATGACAGTGATCGTCATTACACACAATCTGGCGCTCACTCCAATGGCCGACAAGGTGATCCACATTCGAAACGGAAGAGTGGAAAAAATGGAGATCAACAGCTCTCCGAGGCCGGTGGAAGAGATCGAATGGTGATCAGCCGCTCTCTCAAGACGGCCGCGGAGGGATCCAAAGGATTCCTGATTCAATAAATTACAGCGAGGAAAGAAAATGCTTAAGACACTGCTTGCACAAGTGAAAGAGTATAAGACAGCGTCCCTGATGACGCCTCTCTTTATGATCGGTGAAGTCATCTGCGAGATGGTGATCCCCGTTCTGATGGGCCGGATCGTGGACATCGGTATCGGCGGATCAGATATGAACTACATCGTCAGGACCGGTATTTTTATGCTGGTCGTGGCTCTGATGGGCCTTCTTTTCGGTATTCTCGGCGGCGTTTTCGGCGCCAAGGCTTCCGCCGGCTTTGCCAAAAACCTGCGTAAAGCCATGTATGACAATATCCAGACTTTTTCCTTCGCGAGCATCGACAAGTTCTCCACATCGAGTCTTGTCACAAGGCTTACGACGGATGTGACCAATATACAGAACGCCTATCAGATGATCCTCAGAATGGCCATGAGAGCGCCTTCCTCCATGATCATCGCAATGGTGATGTCCTTTATCATCAGCCCCAGGCTTGCCAGTATCTATTTTGTTGCTGTTCTTTTACTGGCCTTTGTCATGTCGCTCATCATGCGCAGGGCCACCAAATATTTCCAGCAGGTCTTCAAAAGATATGATGAACTTAACAACAGCGTGCAGGAGAACGTATCAGCGATCCGCGTTGTGAAGGCCTATGTCCGCGAGGACTATGAAAAGAACCGCTTCCATAAAGCCGCGGAGAACATCTATGAAATGTTCATCAAAGCAGAATTGAATATTGCAGGCGTCTCACCGATCATGATGACGGTTGTATACAGCTGCATCCTTCTGATCAGCTGGTTCGGCGCCCATCTCATCGTCGTTGACGAACTGGGAACCGGTGAACTTATGAGTCTTCTGGCATACTGCATGAATATTCTGATGAGTCTGATGATGCTCTCCATTGTATTTGTGATGATCACTATGTCCGAAGCCAGCGCAAAGCGAATCACCGAAGTCATCAATGAAAAAAGCGATCTGCAAAATCCCGAGAATCCGGTCATGGAAGTGCCGGACGGCAGTATTGCGTTTGAAGATGTTGATTTCTCATACCGTCCCGGCTCCGGTGATCCCGTCCTCAAGGACATCAATCTCCGGATCCGCTCCGGCGAGAGGATCGGTATCATCGGCGGAACCGGCAGTGCCAAGTCCTCTCTGGTCAATCTGATCAGCCGTCTGTACGATGTGACCAAGGGCAGAGTACTTGTCGGAGGGATCGACGTGCGTGACTACGATCTGGAAGTACTCAGAAACCAGGTCTCCGTAGTACTGCAGAAGAACGTCCTGTTCAGCGGGACCATTCTTGATAATCTCCGCTGGGGCGATAAAAACGCCACGGAAGAAGACTGCATAAGGGCCTGCAAAATGGCCTGTGCCGATGAATTCATAGAGAAGATGCCGGAAGGATACAACACCTGGATCGAGCAGGGCGGCACGAACGTATCGGGCGGTCAGAAGCAGAGGCTGTGTATCGCGAGAGCGCTCCTGAAAAAGCCTAAGATCCTCATCCTTGACGACAGCACAAGCGCTGTCGACACGGCTACCGACGCAAAGATCCGCAAGGCTTTCATCGAAGAGATCCCGGACACTACCAAGCTGATCATCGCGCAGAGGATCTCCAGCGTGAAAGACTGCGACAGGATCCTGGTCATGGACGACGGCAGGATCAACGGCATCGGCACACACGACGAACTGATGGCGTCCAATGAGATTTATAAAGAAGTGTATGAATCCCAGGTCGGCGGACCCGGTGACGCGGACTTTGACAAAAAGGATTAGAAAAATGTCCGCTGCGTAATTACGGGTTATTGGGAGGATATTGAAAATGGCAGAATCGAAGAACAATGAAATCAAGGGCGGCGGCGGTCCCGGAAGACGAATGGCCGGAAGACCCCGTCCCAAAGTAGATAATCCCGGACTGCTGTTCAAGCGGATCATGAGTTATGTGTTCAAGTACTACGGCATTCAGATGATCGTCGTGCTGATCTGCATCGTGCTCTCAGTCGTTGCCAACATACAGGGAACGATGTTTACGAGAACGCTCATAGATAATTACATCACACCTATGATCGGCCAGCCGGATCCGGATTTCGGACCGCTCCTCAGCGCTATGCTGCGCGTAGCCATGTTCTACGGGATCGGTATTGCCGCAGCCTTCACACAGCAGGTTGTCATGGTGCATGTCAACCAGGGCACGCTGAAGCGTCTCAGGGAAGATCTGTTTGACCACATGGAGAGCCTTCCCATTAAATATTTTGACACGCACGCGCACGGCGATATCATGTCTGTCTATACAAACGATATAGACACCTTGCGGCAGATGATCAGCCAGAGTATCCCGCAGCTGTTCAACAGCGCGATCACGATCGTCAGTATTCTGTCCATGATGCTGATCCTGAGTATTCCTCTTACGATCGTCACGCTGTGCATGGTGGCCCTTATGCTGTTTCTGACTATGCAGGTCACAAAGCGTTCCGGCAAGAATTTCGTTGAGCAGCAGCGGAATATCGGTAAGCTGAACGGCTATATCGAAGAGACTATGACCGGCCAGAAGGTCGTCAAGGTATTCTGTCACGAAGAAGAGTCTGTCAAACAGTTTGACGAGCTCAATGAGCAGCTCTTCCAGAGCGCCTATAAGGCGAACGCATTTGCCAACATGATCGGTCCGGTCAACGCCCAGATGGGCAATGCCAATTACGTCGTCGCGGCGCTCGTCGGAGCAATCCTCGCGCTGAATTCCTACGCCGGATTCACAGTAGGCGCGCTGGCAAGTTTCCTGACCCTCAATAAGAGCTTCAGCATGCCCATCAACCAGGTCAGCATGCAGTTCAACAGCATTATCATGGCGCTTGCAGGCGCGGAGAGAGTGTTTAAGCTCCTCGACGAAGAGCCTGAGACGGACGAGGGATATGTGACCCTGGTCAACTGTGAATATGATGAGAACGGCAATGTGGTGGAGTCCGAAAAGCATACCGGCAAATGGGCCTGGAAGCACTACCACAAGCAGTCTGATCACAGCACCACATACCAGAAGATGGAAGGCGACGTCACATTTAACGGCGTTGATTTCGGATACCGGGACGACAAGATGGTCCTGCACGATATCGTCATTCACGCAAGGCCCGGCGAACAGGTCGCTCTGGTCGGCTCCACAGGCGCGGGCAAGACGACGATCACAAACCTGATCAACCGCTTTTACGATATTCAGGACGGAAAGATCCGTTACGACAATATCAACATCAACAAGATCAAAAAGGCCGATCTCCGACGCTCCCTCGGCATTGTCCTTCAGGACACACATCTGTTCACCGGTACGGTAAAAGAGAATATCCGGTACGGCAAACTGGACGCCACAGAGGAAGAAGTCATCGCGGCCGCCAAGCTCGCCAACGCGCACAGTTTCATCAAAAGACTGCCTCAGGGATATGACACCATGCTGAAGGGCGACGGCGCCAACCTGTCTCAGGGACAGCGGCAGCTCCTTGCGATCGCCAGGGCCGCGATCGCAGACCCGCCTGTTCTGATCCTCGACGAAGCGACCAGTTCCATCGATACAAGAACAGAGAAGATCGTCCAGGACGGCATGAACAAGCTGATGGCCGGCAGAACGACTTTCGTCATTGCTCACAGACTGTCTACGATCAAGAACAGTGATATGATCCTTGTCCTCGAACAGGGCCGGATCGTGGAGAGAGGAAATCACGAAGAGCTGCTGGCTCAGAAGGGACGCTATTATCAGCTTTATACCGGTAAGAGCGACGCGCTCACCGCTTAATCGCAAAGATCAATTGGAGAAAAGAATGACTGGATTAATCAAACGATATACAGCGCTTCTATGCGCAGTCCTGATCGCGGTTTCCATGTCCGGCTGTCAAAATATTCAGGGACCCGGCACAGGATCGACCTCTGACGCAGGCGGAAGCGCGCAGACTGCTGTCGAAGCACAGACCGGGGAGACCGGGCAGGGACCCGCTTCCGTCACAGGAAACGGCGGCGATGACAATGGAGACGATCTCCATACCGGAGAGGGCATCGTCGGCGTAGACGCCGCGACATGGGTCGATTCCGACGTGCAGCAGTTCGTCCGCCTGGTTGACCGTCCGCGCCTTGAAGACGACTTCCACCTGGCCGTAAATATGGACTGGATGCTTGAAACAGAGCTTCCGGCCGGTTATCCCAGCTTTGATCCCATCACAGAGCGCTCGATCGAAGTCGACGGCCAGATTGCTGATATTCTCAAGAATCCGGAAAAAGAGACCGATCCCGCGCTGATCCACGACCAGGAACTGGTGCAGAAGTACTACAAGATGTGGATGGACTGGGATACGAGGAACGAGCTTGGCATCGAGCCTCTCAAGGAGCGCCTGGAACCGCTCATGAATGTGCAGACCCTCGATGAGCTCACCGCCTACCTGTCGAGACCGGAAACCGCTATTTCCGCGACGGAACTGCTGCAGTGCGATGTGAGCATGGACTGGAATAATGCGGATTACTACGCCGTATATGTGCTGCCTGTAGACCTGATCTTCGGCGACTCCATGTATTACGGAATGATGTCGGAAGATGACGCCATGTCGGAGCCCTATTATGATGAAGTGATCCGGCATATCCTTGTAGATCTGGGATACTCCGATGAGGAGGCGACCGGGGTCCTCAAGCGGTGTTTTGCCTTTGAGCAGGATATTGCCGAATACATCATGACAACGGAGGAGCAGAGCGCAAGAGACGCCGTCGTGAAAGAGAACAACCCGAGGACTATGGAGCAGCTGGAGGCGGAGGCCGGCGATTTCCCGATCCGGCAGATGCTGGCCGCCTACGGGGCAGACGGATCTGACACCTATATTCTGACAGAACCCGAGTGGCTGGCCGCGATGGACGTCCTCTATGATGAAGACTATGTCCAGAATCTGAGGGATTACCTGATCTGCTACACAGCGCAGGATTATGCGACGCTCCTTGACAGAAGCACCTATGACGTCTATTACGAAGTCATCAACGGCATAAGCGGCGCCCAGGGAACCAAATCGGACGAAAAATCCGCGGCAGATGCTGTCAACACATTCCTTCCCATGCAGATGGGAAGACTGTACGCGGACCGGTATGTGACGGACGAGACCAAGAAGGAAGTATCCGATCTCACCGATGAGATCATAGACGCGTACAGAGACATGCTCAAAGAGGAGAGCTTCCTATCGGAAGAGACGCGCAGATCTGCCGTCACGAAGCTGGACAACCTGCAGAAGCGGATCGCGAAGCCGGACAAGTGGGAGGATGACAGCGGCCTCACTTTCAAGGGAGGCGAAGAGGGCGGAAACCTTCTGTCCGCCCAGGACCAGGTCGGCGCTTACTGGGTCGAGAGGATGCGCAGCCGCGTCAATCAGAAAGTTGACCGGGACATCTGGACATCAAGGATCCAGCAGGTCAACGCCTTCTATGATCCGTCCCAGAATACGATCACGCTCTGCGGCGGAATACTCGGCGGTTCTTTGTACGACGCGTCGATGTCCCGCGAAGAGCTCTTTGCCAGCGTAGGCGATACAGTCGCGCACGAGATCTCTCACGCCTTTGATACGACCGGCGCCCAGTTCGATGAAAAGGGCAATCTCCGCAACTGGTGGACGGAGGAAGATCAGAAAGCGTTCGCTCAGAGAGCAGATAAACTGGTCGCGTATTTTGACAACATCGAGCCCTTTCAGGATGTGAACTGTGTCGGTTCCCAGATCGAAGGGGAGGCGATCGCGGATCTGGTCGCCATGAAGATCCTTCTGAGGCTCGCGGCCAGGGAGCCCGGATTTGACTACGACAAGTTTTTCAGAAGTTTCTCTGAGACCTGGAAGACGATCACGACCATTCAGACGGAATACTACACACTGTCACAGGACACGCATCCGCTCGCCTATCTGCGTGTAAATGCAATGGTGCAGCAATTTGATGAGTTCTATGATACATACGGGATCCGTAAAGGAGACGGCATGTATCTGGCTCCGGATCAGCGTCTTGAAGTCTGGTGATCTATACAGCAGATTACATCAAAGAGGTCTGTGTTTTGACACAGGCCTCTTTTTTTTGGGCGCCGCAAACCCTGCAAACGGCTGCTGTTCCATCAATAGCAAAGTTCTCCTGCAAATAAAGTTTATAATTTCTTTAGAAATATGGTGTTGACTATATGTTATATATGTAGTATAACAATTATCAGAAAGAGAACAAATAAAACAATCAAAACCACCTGTAAGTTCTCTGAAAATAGTATTTAAACCAATAGTTTAGGAGGTATTTAATATGTTTACACCTGCAATCTTTACAAGAAACCACAACTTCTGGAGAGATCCTTTTGATGAGTTCAATGAGATGTTCCCCGCATTCTTTGATAACGGCGATCTGGAGAAATCCTTTGCCGGATTCAAGACAGACGTAATGGAGAAGGACGGCAATTATGTTCTGGAGTCCGAGCTTCCCGGCTTTGCCAAGGAAGACATCCACGTAGATCTGAAGGACGATATCCTTACGATCAGCGCTTCCCACAAAGAGGAGAAGAATGAAGAGGACAAGAACACGAAATATATCCGCAAAGAGAGACACAGCGCTTCCTACAGCAGAAGCTTCCGCGTAGCCAATGTTACACACGAAGACATCAGCGCGGCCTACAACAACGGTGTTCTTACCGTCACATTCCCCAAGAGAGAAACTCTTCCCGAGAAAGAGACGAAGAAGATCGAGATCAAATAAGTCCCTCCTGTGATCGAAATTACATATTGCAGATTAAAGAAAAGTCCGGCGCGGAAACGTGCCGGACTTTTCTTTGTTGTCATTTGAGGTCAAATCGAGTACACTTTGTTAGGCGCAGATCACATTGCAAGGATACGCAGGATCATTACAGGACAGAGGTAGAAAGATGTCAGATAGGATCATATTGGCTTCCGCTTCCCCCAGAAGAAGCGAGTTATTAAAACAGGCAGGGATGCAGTTTACTGTGATCCCCTCCAAAGGAAAAGAGACCGTAACGAGCACGCATCCCGCGGAAGTCGTGGAAGAGCTGTCTTCGCAAAAAGCCTGGGAGGTGGCTGACAGAATCCTGCGGAGCGAAGAGGAAGTAACTGACTTCGACGTAGTGATCGGTGCGGACACTGTTGTCGCCGCAGACCATCAGATCCTCGGAAAGCCGGCGGATCATGAGGACGCCGCCGGCATGATCGGCATGCTGCAGGGACGCGTCCACCAGGTCTATACCGGCGTCACACTGATCGTTAAGGGAGGAAAAGGAAACATCCTCACCCGCACTTTCCATGAGTGTACAGATGTGGATGTCTGCCCTATGTCTGATGATGAAATTGAGGCATATGTAAGTACACCGGAGCCCTATGACAAGGCAGGCGCTTACGGGATCCAGGGGAGCTTTGCCATCTATATCAGCGGCATACACGGCTGCTATTATAATGTCGTGGGACTTCCGATCTCGCGGCTCGTCCATGAGCTGAAAGATCTGAAGCTGCAATCCTGAAAGCAGCAAGGCCGCCGGAGCAGAAGCTTCGGCGGCCTGCTTTTATTATACATAAATCTGTAAATGATCATCCGGGGAGATGTGCTTCTTCCCGCAGATCATGTTCTTAGCGGAACCACTTCTCGCGTTCGCCCTCGGAATACTTCTCTTCGCAGTATCTGCAGCGGTAGATCTTGCGCCTGGCGTCAGACAAAAAGAAGATGTGCGGGATCTCCTGCTCAATAGAAGAGATGCAGCGGGGATTGTGACATTTGAGGACGCCCCGGATCTCCCTGGGCATTTCCATCTTTTTCTTTTCGATGATCTCGCCGCCCTTGATCACATTGACCGTGATCTCGGGATCGATAAAAGCGACCGCGTCCAGATTGATCAGATCGGGATTGCACTCCACTTTCAGAATATCCTTGCGGCCCATATCATTGCTGCGGGCGTTCTTGATGATCGCTACCTGAAAATCCTCTCTGTCCAGATGCAGATAGTGATAGATCAGCATGGCCTTTCCGGCCTCAATGTGGTCGAGTACGATGCCTTCTTCAATTTTCCCTACATTTAACATTCAAAACCTCCTTGGGGGTGCAAATACAGCAGGTGCTAGATTGCCTCACTGATCACGGATGCGGATCAGTCCACGTGGATATCCAGCAGTGTCAGGATCAGCGCCATGCGGACATAGACGCCGTACTGGACCTGTTTAAAATAAGCGGCCCTGGGATCCTTGTCGATCTCTACAGAGATCTCGTTGACGCGGGGCAGGGGGTGCAGCACATACATGTCGTCCTTGGCGCGTTTCATCAGCCTTTTGTTGAGAACATAGAAATCCTTGAGTCTGATGTAGTCCTCTTCATTGAAGAAACGCTCTCTCTGCACGCGTGTCATGTAGAGAAGATCAAGCTTTGTGATGACGTCTTCCAGTTTGATGCACTCTTCATAGGTATAACCGCGCTCCTCAAGAAGGTCTGTGATGTAGTCGGGAACCCGGAGCTCAGGCGGAGAGATGAAGACAAAGTGGATGTCCTCATAGCGGGCCAGTGTTTTGACAAGGGAATGGACCGTTCTGCCGAACTTGAGATCTCCGCAGATACCGATCGTAAAGTGGTTGAGACGGCCCTTGAGCTGGCGGATCGTCATCATATCGAGCAGGGTCTGGGTGGGATGCTCATGGCCTCCGTCGCCGGCATTGATGACCGGGATTCCTGAATGCTCCGCAGCGACATATGCAGCGCCTTCTTTAAAGTGGCGTATAGCCGCGATATCAGCAAAGCAGGAGATGACCTGGATCGTATCGGCAACGCTCTCACCCTTGGCGGCGGATGACTGGGAGGCACCCGCAAAACCAAGCGCCTTTCCGCCGAGGTTCATCATGGCCGCTTCAAAACTGAGCCTGGTCCTTGTGCTGGGCTCGTAGAAGAGGGTGGCGATCTTTTTGCCGTCACAGGCGTGCGCATATTTTTCAGGATACTTCTCAATATCAGCTGCAAGATCAAAGAGCTGATCCAGTTCCTGTGTCGAGAAATCGAGTGGTGTGAGACAGTGTCGCATGAAAACTCCTTTCTGTTACGTCATTGCTTCAAATCCGATCTCGCGGGAAGCGAGAAATCTTTCCATCATAGAATCCCAGATCCGGTCGGCGTTCTTATCCAGCGAAAAGCTCTTTAAAGAGATCCCGGTGACCAGCGTGACTTCCGATCCGTCATACCTGATATTGAGCGCCATTGCGCCTACGCTTTCAGCCAGCTGGGGATAGCCTTCATCCTGCAGGATCTTTTTCATCCGGTCAGGCGGCAGCTGCAGCACGATCGACATGGAAGCAGGCGCCTTTTTGCCCCGGATCAGTTCCCGCAGGTGGCCGCGCACCGCCTCCCAGGCGATCAGCGGATAGGGATGTGTGGTCTCATCCTCCCACTCCTCTGAGGAGTAGAAGTTTCTGTTGATACGGCCGTCCAGGTGCCAGGTGACCTGCATACTAAGAGAAGCTTCCTCCAGCAAAAAGGAATCAAATGACCTGCCGGATAGAAGCTTCGTCATAAAGTTTCCTGTTTCAGTGATCCTGAATGCTCTCATAAATGCCTCGCAAATAGGGAATAAACACTATGTCTGTTACAGGAATACGATCTTGGATGTACTGATAAAGAGCGCGAGCACCGCCCCGATCTGCAGGATCAGGATCAGCGGAAGCCCGATCCGGAACTTCACTTTGCGCTTCTTGTGCCTGAACACGATCATTCCGGCAATACACCCGATGGAGCCTCCCAAAACAGCAATAATAAGGAGCACGGATTCCGGAATACGGAATCGGCGCTCCATAGCACGTATCTTGTCGATGACCATAGCAGAAAGGCCGATCAGATTCATGACGATGAAATAGAGAATAAGCATTGTTCTTGTATTCATGAAGATCTCCTTTCCAAAATTCTGATGTATATTGTATAAGCTAAGACCGGGACATGCAAGGAGAAAATTCCGCCCGCAGGATTTTGGCCAATTAAGAAAAAGACCGGGACCCATATGGATCCCGGTCTGTATTGTTCCGATATCAGCACATGAAACACACTGCCTTATGCCGGTCAGGCCTTGGAAGCCGCTTCAACTTCCTGCATTTTCAGAGCGCGCACCTTCTCGGGAAGACCGAAGAGGTTGATAAATCCTTCCGCGTCGTGGTGGTCATAGAGATCGCCGGTCGTGAAGGAAGCGAGGCTCTCGTTGTAGAGGCTGTAAGGAGAAGAAGTGCCGGCCTTAATGATATTGCCCTTGTAGAGACCGAACTTGACTTCGCCGGTGACATATTTCTGGGTCGCCTCGATGAATGCCTGCTCCGCCTCGCGAAGAGGAGAGAACCATTTGCCCTCGTAGACGAGACTCGCGAACTTGTGGCCGATCTCATCCTTGACTTCATAAGTCTTGCGGTCGAGAACAAGTTCCTCG
Source organism: uncultured Lachnospiraceae bacterium (assembly GCA_902801415.1). GTDB lineage: Bacteria > Bacillota > Clostridia > Lachnospirales > Lachnospiraceae > CAG-791. The sequence goes on along the minus strand of CADCIK010000001.1, from coordinate 30,693 downwards.
AGCTGCTGATGCGCTTCCATGAGGATGGTTCCGCCGGGAGTCTCATAGACACCGCGGGACTTCATGCCGACAACACGGTTCTCAACGATATCAACAATACCGATGCCGTTCTCGCCGCCCAGTTTGTTGAGCGCGCGGATGATATCGGCGACTTTCATTTCCTTGCCGTTGAGAGTCTTGGGAACGCCTCCCTCGAAGGTCATGGAGACATAAGTGACTTCATCGGGCGCCTTCTGCGGGGTGACGCTCATGACGAGCAGGTGATCGTAATTGGGCATCAGGGTAGGATCTTCCAGTTCCAGACCCTCGTGACTGATGTGCCAGAGATTGCGGTCGCGGCTGTAGCTGCTGTCAGCAGAGAAGGGAAGCTCAATGCCGTGCTGCTTGCAGTACTCGATCTCGGACTGACGGGAGTCCATTTTCCACTTCTCATTGCGCCAGGGGGCGATGATCTTGAGATCGGGCGCCAGCGCCTTGATGCCCAGCTCAAAGCGGATCTGGTCGTTTCCTTTTCCTGTCGCGCCGTGGCAGATGGTCGTCGCGCCTTCCTTGCGGGCGATCTCAACCAGCTTCTTGGCGATCAGAGGGCGGGCCATGGAAGTGCCCAGGAGATACTTGTTCTCATATACGGCGTGCGCCTGTACGCAGGGGACGATAAAGTCTTCCGCGAACTCATCGGTGACATCCAGAATATAGAGCTTGGAAGCGCCGCAGTACTTGGATCTCTCCTGAAGGTGATCGAGTTCTTCCTCCTGGCCGCAGTCGATGCATACGCAGATGACGTCAAAGTCATAGTTCTCTTTGAGCCAGGGGATGATCGCTGTGGTATCGAGACCGCCGCTGTAGGCAAGGATTACTTTTTCTTTCTGTTCGGACATTGATTGTTCCTCCATTTCTCTATATTCATAGCTTTGATCTTGGGTAAGCAGGTCTTACATTTGTGTACTATACATCAGCGTTGTGCGAATTGCAATAGTGAATATGAATATAAATTAATATTTTTTCATTAATACCCATTGCAAACTGCATAATATGTATATATAATGCATAAAAGATGCATATAGTGAATATTGTTTGATTTATCCCGTTAAAATTAGTTCTTTATTATACGGAAATTTGTGATATTATCAGACTTGACGCCTTTTTAATGGCGCGCTGACTATGAAAAATCAGACAGATACAGTAAAGGTATTATATGGAAACGATCGAGATCCGTCCCATGGAGGCGGAAGATTATGATAAGGTACAGAAACTCTGGATGAGTATCAGGGGCTTCGGGATCCGGAGCATAGACGACTCCAGAGAGGATATAGAGAGGTTTCTGAAGCGCAACCCCACAACAAGCGTCGTAGCGTGCGCAGGCGACAAGATCGTCGGTTCGATCCTGTGCGGGCATGACGGGAGACAGGCCAGTTTCTATCATGTATGCGTCAAAAAATCATGGAGAAGACAGGGGATCGGCACCCGAATGGTTGTCTACTGCATGAATGTGCTGCGGGAACTGAAGATCAACAAGATCAACCTGATCGCGTTTACCAAGAATGACGGCGGCAACGCCTTCTGGAAACAGATCGGCTGGACATGCCGGTCAGATTGCAATTATTATGAGTTTGTTCTCAACGAGGCGAATATTACAAGATTTATAGAAAGTGAAATGGAGGACTGATCATGAAGAAGATCATCGGCGGCGTTACAGCAGCACAGGGATTCGAAGCCGCTTCCGCGGCGGCGCATATTAAATATGAAGGCAGAACCGATATGGCTCTGGTATTCAGCAGGACCCCCTGCGTGACAGCCGGCACGTTTACGACCAACGTCGTAAAAGCCGCGCCTGTGATCTGGGACAGAGATCTGGTGAACAGCGGCGCGCCTGCGCATGCTGTGATCGTAAACTCCGGCATCGCGAACGCCTGCACCGGTCAGGAGGGAATGGAATACTGCCGTCAGACCGCGCAGGAAGCAGCGGCCTGTCTCGGAATCGAAGAGAATTCCGTTCTTGTAGGCTCCACAGGAGTCATCGGATTCCAGCTTCCCATCGACCGCATAAGAGAAGGCGTCAGAATGCTGGCAGCGGCCAGGCGCTCCGGGATCGAGGCCGGCACGGAAGCAGCCAAGGCGATCATGACGACTGACACCGTTCACAAGGAGACCGCCTATGAGATCGACCTTGACGGTCACAAAGCAGTGATCGGCGGCATGGCCAAGGGATCCGGCATGATCCATCCCAACATGTGCACAATGCTTTCTTATGTGACGACAGACGCCGCGATCGAAAAGAGCCTTCTTCAGAAGGCCCTTCGTGAGATCGTTGCCGAGACTTTCAATATGATCTCTGTCGACGGCGACACATCCACCAACGACACCCTTCTGGTCCTGGCGAACGGACTGGCCGGCAACCCTGTGATCGATGATCCGAAGAGCGATGCGTATGCTGCTTTTTACGAGGCCCTCAGAGCAGTCTGCAAAGAGCTGGCCATGAAGATGGCGGGAGACGGCGAAGGCGCCACAAAGCTCATAGAGACCAGGGTCATCCACGCGGATACCCTTGAAAACGCGAGGATCCTTGCCAAAAGCGTGATCACATCCAGTCTCACCAAGGCGGCCGTATACGGAAGAGACGCCAACTGGGGCCGCGTACTCTGCGCGCTGGGTTACTCCGGCGTGTCCTTCGATCCGGAAAACTGCGATCTGTATTTTGGCGGCGAAGAGGACAGACTGCTCATCTTTACCAAAGGAAGCGCGGCAGATTACAGCGAGGAGAAGGCGACAGAGCTTCTCTCAGGCGAGAAGGTCGAGATCCTGGCGGATATGCACATGGGAGACGCGGAAGCGACTGCATGGGGATGCGACCTGACTTATGATTATGTAAAGATCAACGCGGACTACAGGAGCTGATCCGGAATCCGCATACAGCAGCAGAACAGCAGAAATGAGGTAAATATGGAAACACATCTGAACCGTGAACAGAGCGAAGCACAGCGGAAAGCCTCCGTGCTGATCGAGGCGCTCCCCTATATTCAGAAGTTCAACCGCAAGATCGTCGTGATCAAGTACGGCGGCAGCGCCATGAACAATGAGGAGCTGCAGAGAAACGTGATCAAGGACGTGACGCTCCTTAAGCTCGTCGGATTTAAGCCGATCATTGTACACGGCGGCGGCAAGGCGATCAGCAAATGGGTCGAGAAGAGCGGCAAGGAAGCGCAGTTTATAGGCGGTCTGCGCGTGACGGACAAGGAGACTATGGAGATCGCGGAAATGGTCCTCGGCAAGGTCAATAAGGATCTTGTCCGCATGGTGGAAGAGCTGGGCGTCAAGGCTGTCGGCATCAGCGGCAAGGACGGACGGCTTCTCTCCGTCAATAAGAAATACGCCGCTGACGGTCAGGACATCGGATATGTCGGTGAAGTGTACCGGGTAAGGCCCAAGATCCTCTATGATCTTCTGGACAACGATTATCTTCCGATCGTAGCGCCGATCGGTATGGACGATAACTACGACACCTACAATATCAACGCAGATGAGGCGGCCAGCGCGATCGCAAGATCCGTCAAAGCGGACAAGCTGGTCTATCTGACAGATATAGCGGGTCTTTATAAGGATATCAATGATCCGTCGTCCTTTATCAATCGTATTACCATCGCGGAAGCAGAGCAGCTGATCGAGGATGGTGTGATCGGCGGAGGAATGCTGCCCAAGCTCACCAACTGCACGCAGGCTGTGCGCGGCGGCGTTCACAGAGTCCATATCCTGGACGGCCGCATCCCGCACAGTATGCTTCTGGAATTCTTTACTGAAAAGGGTATCGGAACGATGTTCCATCTCAAATCCGATACGGATATGCAGTGATCAAGGCGCGGAAATCAACTGCGTACGACAAAGCCGACTGAATGATCGGAGATAAGGAGCAGCAATCATGACAATGAAATCGATGATCGAGCAGGCCGAGCAGGATCTGCTCCACACATATAACCGCTATCAGATCGTTCTCGATCACGGAGAGGACGTTTATCTTTACGACGCAGAGGGCAAAAAATACCTTGATTTTATGTCCGGTATCGGCGTATTCGCGCTCGGATACAGCAATGAATACTATAACAACGCGCTGAAGGAGCAGATCGGCAAGATCCTCCACACGTCCAACTATTTCTATAACGAGCCCGCCATCAAAGCGGCGCACCGCATGAAAAAGATCAGCGGAATGGACAGAGTGTTCTTTGCAAACTCAGGCGCGGAGGCGGTTGAAGGCGCGCTGAAGGCCGCGATCAAGTACGCCTATGTAAAGGACGGCGCATCGGATCATCAGGTGATCGCGCTCGAGCACTCCTTCCACGGGCGCACATACGGAGCTCTCTCCGTGACCGGCAACAGCCACTACAGAGAAGCTTTCGGCGCTATGCCCTGCGAGGCAAGATTTGCCAGAATGAACGATATGGACAGCATTCTGGGTGCTCTGACCGACAAGACCTGCGCGATCATCATGGAAGTGGTGCAGGGTGAAGGCGGTATCGTTCCGGCTAAGGAGGAATTCCTGCGCGCGGTCAGAGATCTCTGCAATGAGAGAGATATCCTTCTGATCTTCGACGAAGTACAGTGCGGCATGGGGCGCACCGGCTATATGTACGCATGGCAGAAATTCGGTATCAAGCCCGATATTATGACAAGCGCCAAGGCTCTGGGCTGCGGCATTCCCGTCGGCGCTTTTATGATGACCCAGAAAGTCGCGGACCACTCACTGACTGCAGGCGATCACGGGACCACTTATGGCGGCAACCCGCTCGCATGCGCAGCTGTCAACGCGGTACTGGACCAGTATGAGGCCCTGCAGATCACAGACCACGTCCGCAATACGGCGCCTTATCTGGAGAAGAAGCTGGATGAACTTGTTGCCAGGCATGATCACTGCATCCTTCGCCGCGGACGCGGCTTCATGCAGGGCATTGTATGCAAAGGCCCTGTAAAGGATATTATTGCAAAGGCCATGGACAACGGTCTGATCCTGATCAACGCGGGTTCCGATATCATCCGCATCCTTCCTCCTCTCATCATCACCGAAAAGGAGATCGACGAGATGGTTTCGATCCTTGACGACGCGTTCAGCGCGGTCTGTGCATGATCACTGAATCTTAATAATTTTTACAAAAATCCCCGCAATAGACGGTTCGCCCATATTGTGGGGTTTTTTTATGGGATCACCATATTTTGTATTCATATTAATATCAACTCAAAAAGTGCAGACTAAAAAAGCAGAATTATTCTTGTAAAATATTACAGCAATGATTACAATAATGTTGTCGCATAGCGGGTCTCTTTAGAAGAAGGGGACAACTATGCAATCTCGTCTTATATTTTCATTAATATCACAGCCTATAATTGTAATATCTTGTCTTCTCGCGGCTGCGGTTCTTACATGCGGCGGATGCGGGAGAGACGAAGCGGATGAGGGATTTACCGAAACCGGATATGCCCGGGAGATCAGTGAGCGGGCCGTTGAGGATAGCGGTAAAGACCATACAGAGGATGAAGCGGCAGCTGCCTCCTCTGTCTGTGTTTTTGTGTGCGGCGCAGTTGAGCGCGAAGGCGTATACAAACTGCCGGAGGGATCGAGGGTGATCGACGCGGTCAGAGCGGCCGGCGGATTCAGCGAAGATGCTGACAGGACTTATGTCAATCTTGCCGAATTTGTCTATGATACGCAGCGCGTTGAGATCCCCACACTTGATGAGGCCGAGGCAATGCGCCTTCAAGGCGCGTCGGATCAGGAACCGGCCGGTGCGGCGCAAAGGCGCGGTACAGACGGACGCGTCAATATCAATCACGCCTCCAGGCAGGAGCTGATGGAGCTGCCGGGAATAGGTGAGAGCAAAGCGGAGCGGATCATCGCTTACAGACAGGCGCACGGGGATTTTACTTCCTGTGAAGAAGTCATGAATGTGAACGGGATCGGTGAAGCAATGTATGAGAACATTAAAGATCATATTACAGTGGAATGATCTTATGATGAGCAGAAGCCGTAAGGCGGACGCCGGATACAAAGAGAGGAGAAATGAATGGCAACGAAGGTACTTGTGGTCGATGATGAAAAGATGATCGTAAAGGGAATACGATTCAGTCTTCTGCAGGACGGTTATGATGTTGATACAGCTTATGATGGCGACGAGGCGCTCCAGAAGGCGTCTGAAAACAAGTACGACATCATTCTGCTCGATGTAATGCTTCCCAAACACTCAGGACTGGAAGTGCTCCAGCAGATCAGAGAATTCTCCTCTGTTCCTGTAATCATGCTTACGGCAAAGGGTGAAGATATGGATAAGATCCTCGGCCTTGACTACGGCGCGGACGACTATATCACCAAGCCCTTCAATATTCTTGAAGTAAAGGCAAGGATCAAGGCGATCATCCGAAGAGTTGCGGGAGGCCGCAAAGAGAAATCGGAGGAAGAAGACAGGATCCTTGAGAACGGCGACCTGCGGATGGATTTTGACAACCGCAGAGTCAGCGTAGCCGGCAAAGAGATCAATCTCACCAGCAAGGAATTCGAGCTTCTCGAGCTTCTTGCCACCCATCCCGGAAAGGTGTACAGCCGCTCCATGCTGCTGCAGACTGTCTGGGGCAAGGACTACCCCGGCGATGTGAGAACAGTGGATGTTCACATCAGAAGACTTCGCGAAAAGGTGGAGCCTAACGCTTCCGAGCCTGTCTATGTACAGACCAAATGGGGCGTAGGCTATTACTTCAGACAAAATGACAGATAAGCTCAAAGAGCTGATCCGGAAATTCTCAGTGGTCCGAAGCCTGAGAATGAGGCTGTTCATAATCTTCTTCGTAGTGGGACTGGTTCCATGCGTCATTCTGCACTACGGGATACTGAGCAATTATGAGTCGCGAGCCGTGGAAGTCAGAACCGAGGAAGTAGAGACGCATCTGCGTGCACTGGCCAATCATCTGATCAGTTACGACTATCTGACCGATCAGTCCTCTGAACTGATCGGCGCTGAACTTGCCGAATTCTCAGCACTCTATGACGGGCGCATCCTGGTGATCAGTGATCACCTCAAGGTAATGAAGGACACCTATTCCATGTCGGATGGCAAGACGATCGTCTCGCCGGATGTGGTCAAATGTCTGCTGCAGGGTAATACGGGAAGTACTTCCAACTATGACCGTCGCGACGGCTTTATCGAAATTGTGACTCCGATCATAGAGACCATTTACACAGACAGCAGGTCCGATAACGAGGAATCCTCACTGGATGTTTCCGGCGAGGAGGTCGTTAAAGGCGTTCTACTCGCAAGCGTTTCAACCGTCTCAATCAGGAATACCCTGGGAATACTAAGCCGGAAGGCGATGCTCCTGGAAGTGATCCTGATTCTGGCGGTTTTATTAATTTCATTAGTTCTATCCACTGTTCTGATGAAGCCGTTCGAGAAGCTTTCCGGAGAGATCTCCGCAGTCAAGGCAGGCTATTCTACAGATCCCATCAAGGCGCCTGCGTTTCTGGAGACGGAGCATATTGCGGATGCGTTTAATCAGGTACTGGCCCGCATGAACGCGCTGGATGAATCCAGGCAGGAATTTGTCTCCAATGTATCCCATGAGCTCAAGACGCCCATGACTTCCATGAAAGTTCTGGCCGATTCTCTGCTGCAGATGGATAACGCTCCCGTGGAGATGTACCGCGAATTCATGGAAGATATCAAAAACGAGGTGGACAGAGAGAATCAGATCATTACAGAACTGCTCACTCTTGTCCGCATGGACCGCAAGGACTCCAAACTCAATATCAAGGAGTGCAACGTCAACGAGATGTGCGAACTGATCCTGAAAAGGGTCAGGCCTATCGCGCAGAAGAGGGATATTGAGCTGACGATGGTCAGTATGAGAGAAGTATACGCGGAGATCGACGAGACCAAGATGATCATGGTCATCACAAACCTTGTTGAAAACGCGGTCAAATACAACCGGGATCACGGAAAGGTCCGTTTGACCATCAATGCGGATCCCTATAACTTCTTCATCAGTGTGGAAGATACCGGCGTCGGAATCCCGCAGGATTCCCTCGATAAGATCTACGACCGCTTCTACAGAGTAGATAAATCAAGGTCCAGAGAGGTAGGCGGCACAGGACTCGGTCTTTCCATCACCAAGAGCATTATCCTGCAGCATCACGGCGCGATCGACGTGCAGAGTATTCTCGGCGAGGGCACTAAGTTTACGGTGACCGTACCCCTGACCTATGTCGCCCATCCGAAGGAACTGCGCAGGCAGCGCGGACGTGTACGCAGGACACGTGAAAACGCAGCCTCCGAGCACATAAAGAGCACTTCCGCGGAAGCTGCTAAGAGGAAAATCACAGGCACAGCGCACGCCAAAAAGAAACCCGCTTCCCAAGCCGGACCCGGCACCGGCGGCACCGGTAATGTAAAAAAATCCGCGTCCGCAAAAGCGGCCGGAAGCAAATCTGCAGGTTCCAGGACATCCGGAACTAAAACCGCAGGCAGCAGACCGGCAGGTTCCAAACAGACTGCAAGCAGATCTGCAGGCAGCAGACCGGCAGGTTCCAAGACGGCCGGAAGCAGGCCCGCAGGCAGCAGGCCGGCAGGTTCCAAGACAGCCGGAAGCAGGCCCGCAGGCTCCAGACCGGCAGGTTCCAAACAGGCCGGAAATAAACCGGCGGCAAATAAAACCGCGCAAAGTAAAACTGCGGGAACTAATACATCCGGCAGCACATCTGCCGGAAAAGCAGCCGCAGAAAAGACGCCGAAGGAGAAAGTTTGAAAAGAAGAACAGGTCTTTGTCTTACAATACTAATACTGTGTCTTTTCCTCAGCGCCTGCGGCAGAAAAGGAGCCGACAAGAGCGGCATCAGGATCTATTACCTGAACAAGGCGGATCACGCCCTGCAGGAACAGAACTACACGCCTGAGGCCGATGACCGTGAACGGATCATTGAAGAGCTTGTCGCCAAATTGTGCGTACAGCCCAAGGAGATGACGCTGCGCGCGCCGGTAACGGATTTCAGGCTGCTCACCAGTGAGACAAGGGGCAGTATCGTCACGCTCAATTTTTCACCTGAGTACTACGATCTTAGCGCTGTGGAAGAAGTTCTGACGCGCACTGCGATCGTCAATACGATGTGCAGCTTTTCTGAGATCGACGGTGTCTATTTCCTTGTGGACGGAGAAAAGTTTCACGACGCGGACGGCGAAGAGCCCGGCATCATGGAACCGGACCAGTTCATTTATAACTCCTACATGGAAATGCGCAATTATGAGAGAGTCAGGCTTCATCTCTATTTTGCCAACAAGAGCGGCGACATGCTTGTAGATGCATACCGCACTGTCGTTTACAACAGTAATATGCCCTTGGAGAGGATCGTTCTGGAGCAGGTCATCGAGGGACCCAACGGCAACTTCGCGTATCCGACGGTCAACAGCGAGGCCAAAGTGATCAATGTGACGACGAGAGACAAGATCTGCTACGTGAACCTGAGCAGCGCTTTCCAGACCGGCCATCCGGATGTGCAGGCGCAGACAGCCCTGTATTCCATTGTCAATTCCCTCTGCGAGCTTCCCAGCATCGATGCTGTGCAGATTTCCGTTGAGGGACAGCCTGACACGGTCTTTATGGAATCCATCTCCCTGGCCGGAAACTTCCGCATGAATAAGGATATCGTTGAGGGTCAGCCTGAAGAGAAAGCGGAAGAATAACACAGTCAGACGAAACAACTTATATTGCTTAAGAAAGCGGCTTTACCGGAAGCGGTCCATACAGATCCTCCGGCGAAGCCGCTTTTTCATGCGTTCCCTGCAGTCTTGCAATTTGTCAGGGATTGTCATAGATTAATGATATCAGGGCCGTTCGGCCCGCCCCGATGCCGGTTCCGGCAGAGGTAATCCCATATCCTGAACGGGCAGAGTTTTGCCCCGCACAAACGTAAAGAGATTTATGAAGGAGGAAACAATTGCGAAGACCTTTATGTCTTTTTGCTGTCCTTTTTGCCGCTGCAGTCTGGATCTCGGTCCTGATCTGTCCTCCCCGGGACGAGATCGACGAGAGGGCAGACGGAAAGTACGTGACACTGACCGGAACGGTGGAGTTTAAGGAATACGCCTTAAAGGGCAGCGGCAGTGATCCGTATCTGAAGCTGACACTCGGGCAGGTACAGATCGAAGGGGGACTGCGCGCGTCCATGTCATTTCCGGTCATGCGCGATGACCTGGTACTGTGCAGCATCAGTGATGAGACCGATGTACAGCAGGCATGGGCCCGGGAAGGCGCAAGAGTCCGCATAAGGGGGCAGATGCGCCTGTTCGCGCATCCGTCCAATGACGGACAGTTTGACGCCTACAGGCACTACAGGGAGATCGGAGGGTATCTGTTTTCCCTCAGTGACGGTCATATTCTGGGATACACCATGACAGGGGATCCGGTCCGCGCATATCTCTACCGGCTGAGGGGGGAATTATCCGACGCTGTTGACCGCATGTTTGACGCGTCTGCCGGTCCGTTTGAGAAAGAATGCGCTTCTGTCATGAAAGCCATGCTGCTGGGCCAGAGCGGACTTGTTGAGCCGGGGATCAAAGAGCGGTATCAGGCATCGGGGATCCTCCATGTGATCTGTATCTCGGGACTTCATATCTCTCTGCTCGGCATGGCTCTCTTCCGGTTTCTGAAAAAGATGAGAGTGCCTGCCGCGCCGGCCGCTCTGATCACGATCCTTTTCTTATACTTTTACGGAGAGATGACAGGCATGCATACATCCTGTCAGCGGGCAGTCGTGATGTTCGGATTTCAGGCGGCCGCAATGGCATTCGGGCGCACCTACGATCTGCTCACAGCGCTTGCCGCAGCAGCCGTGCTTCTCCTTGCCGGACAGCCCTGCCTGATCTTTCACAGCGGATTTCTGTTCTCCTTTACGGCCGTTCTCGCTATGGGCACTGTGAGCCGGTCCTTTCCGGGACACTTTCGTCCTTTCTGCGTAGTGATCTGTACCGTTCCCGTACAGCTCATGTTCTATTATACATTTCCGCTTTATTCCATTGTCCTCAACCTGATCGTGATCGCGCTGGCACCTTTCCTGATGGCCGGCGGGACCGCAGCTCTGTGCATCTCCGTTCTGGCAGGTATTCTGACCAATATCCTGCCCCTGGCAGGCGGACTTCTGGCTTTCCTGGCACATCTGACCGCACAGATCCCTGCAGTCATTCTGTGGGGGTTCGAACAGTTATGTGTCCTGACAGAGCATTTGCCTTTCTATACACTGACGCCGGGAAGGCCGCATAACTGGGAGATCCCTGTCTATTATCTGCTGATCACGGCTGCTGCTGTGCTGGGCCGGTTATTTGAAGACCATCAGATCCGCGCCTCGATCGCCCGGAGCGGTTGTATCGCGCTTGCCGTTATTATGATCTTCTTTGTCCGCTTTCGTCCGCCCTGCGCGCTCAGCATGCTGGATGTAGGGCAGGGCGACGGACTCTGTCTGCAGGTGCGGGACGAATGCGGCCGGCAGACGCTTATGGTCGACGGCGGCAGCTCGTCCCGCCAGAAGGTCGGTGAATACATAATCATTCCTTTTCTCAAATATCACGGCATAGGAACCGTTGACCACTGGGTCCTGACACATGAAGACCTGGACCACTGCAGCGGCCTTCTGGAAGTGCTGAATATGGCAGGTCAGCCCGGCAGCATCCGGGTCCGCGATATCTGCATGCCTTACGTGGACAAAGAGGAACGGGGAAAGAACTACACGCAGATCCTTGAGAGAGCGAGGGAGCACGGGATCACTGTCACATACCTGCACAGAGGAATGGCCTTTTCAAAGGGAGAATTGAAGATCCGGTGTCTGCACCCTGAGGAAGGCGCGCGCTATGAGGACGCCAATTCCTGCTCAGCGGTGCTTCGCGTTCAATACGGATCGTTCTCCGCCCTTCTGACAGGAGACCTCGAAGGAGAAGGGGAGAGGGATCTTTTGACCGATACCGGTGAAGAGATCCTGCCGACAGACGTGCTGAAAGTCGCGCATCACGGGAGCGCAGCGGCAACTTCAGAGCGGCTTCTTTCTCATTTCCCTGCCAAAACAGCGCTGATCTCCTGCGGAAAAGACAATCCCTACGGACATCCGGCGCCGCAAACACTGGATCGGCTCAAAAAATCCGGAATGCGTATACTCGACACACGGCTGGACGGACAGATCCGCATTGTGACCGACGGAAAGGCTGTATATAGTGTGCACACATTTTATTGACAAAATGCATGGAATGTCATTCAATGAAAAATGAAATGTCTGAAATATATCAGGATAAACGGTGGGATCATGGCAGCCAGGCAGGCAAAAAGCGATTTTGCGGCAAAACAGAGACAACTGAATGAAGAGCTGAAAAGCGGCGATTACAGACGGATCTACCTGCTGTGCGGCGAACAGGCTTACCTGCGTCTGCAGAACAAGGATAAGCTTGTGAGAGCGCTTCTCGGCGACGGGGACGAAATGAACCTTTCCCGCTACAGCGGCTCGGACGTAACGAGCCGGGAGCTGATCGAAATGGCGCAGACTCTGCCTTTTTTCGCGGACAGAAGGGTGATCGTACTGGAGAATACGGGCCTTCTGAATCCCAAAGCGGCCGCGAAGAGCGTGACCGGAAGCAAGTCTTCTTCTTCGATCGCCGAGGAGGCGGACAGGATCGCGGATTATATAGCGCAGATCCCGGACACGACAGCCATCGTTTTAGTGGAAGAGAACGTGGATAAGAGAGGGCGTCTCTATAAAGCGATCGCAAAGAGCCAGAAGGAGAAGACGGGCGAGATCCTGGAATGCACGACGCCCGACGAGGGAGATCTCCGCGCCTGGACTGCCGGACTCTTTCGCAAATCCGGCCTGCAGATCAGCGGAAAAGCGCTGGCTCTCTTTCTCGAATATACAGGTGAAGATATGCAGAATATCGCGGGAGAGGCGGAAAAGCTCTGCTGCTACTGCATGGGAATGAAGGAAGTCACGGAGCAGTCGATCCGGGACGTCACAAGTCCGCGGATCAAGGACAGGATCTTTGACATGATCGAGGCGATCGCCCTCAGAGATAAGAAAAAGGCGCTGGGGATCTATATGGAACTCTGCGCGCTCAGGACAGCTCCGCAGATCATTCTGAGCCTGATGAGAAGACAGTTTGATCAGCTCGTCAAGATCCGGGAACTGTCCGGAAGGATGCCTGACAGCGAGATCGCGAGACTGGTCGGGGTGCCGCCGTTTGTGATCAGCAAAAAGTACCGTCCGGCACTGAAAATGTACACCTCCGAAGAGCTGTTGGAAGCGCTTGAGGAATGTGTCGCAGCGGATCACGAGAGTAAGAGCGGAAAGATCGACGCGGGGATCGCCGCGGAAATGATCATCGTTAAGCACAGCGCCAAAGCCTGAATGCCGCCCGGCAGGGAGATCTCTTCGTTTATGGTCCGTTCAGGCCGTACTATATGATAAATATGAGTGAATTTGCAGATAAGCTGCTCGCCTGGTATAAAGCAAACCGAAGGATCCTGCCATGGAGAGAGGACCCCACTCCCTACCATGTATGGATCTCGGAGATCATGCTCCAGCAGACCCGGGTAGAGGCAGTCAGAGAATACTATAAGCGCTTTCTCATCAGTCTTCCTGACATAGCGTCCCTCGCGGCGGCGCCCGAAGATGTGTATCTCAAGCTCTGGGAGGGGCTTGGATATTACAGCCGGATCCGCAATCTTCATAAAGCCGCGCAGGTCGTCATGGAGGAATATGGCGGAGAGCTCCCCGGAGACGCGGAGGACCTCATTAAACTCCCCGGGATCGGCCGCTACACGTCGTCCGCGATCGCTTCGATCGCTTTCGGCAGGAAGATCCCGGCCGTTGACGGCAACCTTTTAAGGATCTTCGCAAGACTCTGTGCTTATGAAGAGAGCATTAAGACGCCCGCTGCGATCAAAGAGGCATCAGACTATTATCTGTCGCTTATGCCCCAGGAGACGCCGGACGTCGTTTCCATGCGCACGGAAAGAGCGGAAAACCTCTGCGGTGACTTTAATCAGGCGCTCATGGATCTCGGCACAGCCGTGTGCCTGCCGGGAACCCGGCCCGCCTGTGATCAGTGCCCTGTATCTGATTTTTGCAGGCTCCACAGAGAGAAGCCGGGGCAGGAGATGACGCTCCCCGTCATACCGGCGCACAAAGAGAGAAAGACCGAAACTCTCACAGTTTTTCTGATCCGGAACGGAGAGAAGACCGCGGTGCGGAAACGTCCGTCCAAAGGACTTCTCGCAGGACTTTATGAGTTTCCGAACGCCAAAGGAACTCTTGAACAGGACGACGCGGTCCGCTGGCTCAAAAAGCACGGGGTGCAGCCTCTTCGGATCCATAAGCTCTGCAGTGCGGTTCATGTTTTTACCCACAAGGAATGGCATATGACCGGCTACGAAGTCCGGATCGACCCCTTCGACGGCGATACGGACGGATTCATCATGGCGTACCCGGAAGAGATCCGCGAAAAGTACTGCATACCCTCCGCGTTCAGCGCGTATCTGCAGTGTCTTGATCCGTGATCGGGATATTTGAGATTTGCCATGATCTCATTGCTTATTTTTGGCTAATTGATTAAGATATGGTATAATATCTTGCCGGTAAGGCAACAGGAAGGAATATTACATAATGAAATTATTATCGATAGCAGTCCCTTGTTACAACTCTCAGGATTATATGGAAAACTGCGTCCGTTCCCTGCTCGTCGGGGGAGACGAAGTGGAGATCCTGGTGATCAACGACGGATCGAAAGATGATACGGCGAAGATCGCCGATGCGCTGGAGGAGAAATATCCCGGCATCGTAAGGGCGGTCCACCAGCCCAACAAAGGGCACGGCGGCGCTGTCAACGCGGGCCTTGAGAACGCGACCGGAATGTTCTTTAAAGTGGTCGACAGCGACGACAAGGTCAAGGCAAGCGCCTATAAGACGATCCTGGATACTCTCAGAGAGTTCAGTACCAAAGAGGGAGACGAGCAGCTTGATCTTCTGATCAGCAACTTCGTCTATGACAAGGAAGGCGCCACCCACTGCAAAGTGATGCAATACCGAAAAGCGCTTCCCAAAGGCCGTGTTTTCTCCTGGGATGAGACAAAGCGGTTCAAAAAAGGGCAGTACATCCTCATGCATTCCGTGATCTACAGGACCGCGCTCCTTCGCGAATGCGGCATGAATCTTCCGGAGCATTGCTTCTACGTGGATAATATCTATGTCTTCAACCCTATGCCCTATGTGAAGAACATGTATTATCTCGACGTGAATTTCTATTATTATTTCATAGGAAGAGACGACCAGTCCGTCAACGAGGAAGTCATGATCGGGCGCCTGGACCAGCAGGCCAGGGTCAACAGGATCATGATCGACTATTTCTCGGACGGTGTGGCGAGCGGTCTGATCGAAGAAGGCTCGCACGTCTACAAGTATATGTATAACTATCTGGAGATCATCACAACGATCACCTCGGTCCTCGCGATCCGCTCCGACGACGATGAGAAGATGCAGATCATGAAACAGACCTGGGATTATCTGGCCGGCAAAGACGAGAAGTTATACAGGAAAATGAGATCCGGCATGTTCGGCATCGCGCTTCATCTGCCCGGCAGAGGCGGAAAGCGCATTGTCAAGACCGGATACAGCATCGCCCGCAATATTTTCGGTTTCAATTGATTACCGCCGCGATCTTGTTCATGCGGCAGGGAGTGTCCTATGCATAAAAAAGAAATAAGGGGCTGGCTCAAGCATATCGACTTTATCGTCCTCGATCTGGTCATGCTGCAGGTCTGCTTTGTTTTAAGTTACTGGCTCTGGCTCGGATTTGAGAATCCTTACGCCACCTATCTGTACAGGTATCAGGCGGTTCTTCTCATGCTCTGCCAGCTTCTGGTGATCCTGTTTGAAAACAGCTATAAGAATATACTCCGAAGGAACAGGGTAGAGGAGTTTATCGCGACGTTCAGGTTCGAAGTCAGCTTTATGCTGCTCGACATCCTGATCCTGTTCATGGTGCACCAGATCTACCTGATCTCGAGAAAGTTTACGGGTATCATGGTCATCATGTACCTGTTTGTCTCTTACTTTACAAGACTTCTCAACAAGAAGCGGATCTTTCACTCCGCCAAGGTCAAGGAGGGCAACCGCTCTCTGATGGTGATCACATCGGCGGCCCTGGCAGAGGAAGTCGTGCAGAACCTGATCGAACACAGTTTCCGCGACTATAAGATCACCGGCGTATATCTGATGGACAAGGAATGCAGCGGCGAGAAGATCCGCGATATCCCCACCATGGGAATCGAATCGGATATCATCACGCAGATCCGCACCAACTGGGTCGACGAGGTCCTGGTCTATCAGCCGGACAACATGCCGTATCCCATGAATATGATCGACGCGATCATGGATATGGGAATCACTGTGCACTACTGTCTGGAGGCTCTCAACGCGCATAGCGACGGCATGCAGGAAGTCTCCAAAGTGGGCTCCTACAGAGTGCTGACCAACAGCCTTAAGATCGTATCGACCAAGCAGATCCTGTATAAGAGGATCATGGATATCTGCGGCGGCATTATCGGCTGTATTCTGACGGGAATCATTTTCATTTTCATCGCGCCTGCCATCTATATCCAGTCTCCCGGTCCCATCTTCTTTAAGCAGAAGAGGATCGGCCAGAACGGCAAACAGTTCTACATGTACAAGTTCCGAAGCATGTATATGGACGCCGAGGAGCGCAAGAAGGCGCTCATGGAGCAGAACAAGATGAGCGACGGCATGATGTTCAAGATCGACGACGATCCCCGCATCATCGGTTCCGAAAAGAAGGATAAGAACGGAAATCCCATAGGTATCGGCAATTTCATCCGCCGCACTTCCCTGGATGAATTCCCTCAGTTCTGGAACGTCTTAAAGGGCGATATGTCCCTTGTCGGCACAAGACCGCCGACGCTGGACGAGTGGGAGAAATATGATCTTCACCACAGAGTCAGAATGAGCATTAAACCCGGGATCACGGGCCTGTGGCAGATCAGCGGGCGAAGCGATATCACAGACTTTGAGGAAGTGGTCCGGCTTGACCGCGAATATATCCAGAACTGGAGTATCTGGCTGGATCTGAAGATCCTTTTCAAGACGGTTGGTGTAGTACTCAGACATGAAGGAGCAGAATAAAAAGCAGCAATGGGACAGATAAAAGTAACAAAAGCACCGATTGACGGTCTGTATATCATTGAACCGACTAAGCACGGCGATCAGCGCGGCTATTTCGTCGAGACCTACAATGCAAGAGATATGAAAGAAGCCGGACTGGACATGGTGTTTGTGCAGGACAATCAGAGTATGTCTGTGAAGGGTGTTCTCAGGGGCCTTCATTTTCAGATCGACCATCCCCAGGGAAAACTTGTCAGAGTGATCCGCGGAGAAGTGTTCGATGTCGCCGTCGATCTCAGAAAAGGCAGTCCTACCTACGGCCAGTGGTTTGGCGATATCCTCTCCGAAGAAAACGGAAAGCAGATGTATATTTCAGAAGGGTTTGCCCACGGCTTTCTTGTCCTTAGCGACATGGCTGAATTCTGTTACAAAGTGACGGATTTCTATCATCCCGGCGATGAGGGCGGGATCGCGTGGAACGATCCCTCTATAGGGATCAGGTGGCCCGGCCTTCAGGGTGCGTATCCCGGAAGCGCAGATCCGGATGGATACACGCTGGCGGACGGCTCCCCGCTCATTCTGAGCGACAGAGACCGGGCGTGGCGTGTTTTGGCAGAAAGTCTGCAATGATTCTGAAAAGGTGTATAGATGATCGGAAAACTGTTTCATTTTATTTTTGTTTTATTCATATTGGCACTTCTGATCGGCGTGCCGGCGGGCTGGATGATCACCCGCTCCTACAGCGATCCGGAAGTGCATTACTTCTATGCGCAGAAAGCGCCGGAAGAAGGCACTGAGCAGGAGAAGGGAGAGGAATCGCTCCGTTTTATCGTGCTCTCTGACCTCTACAACTATGTATTTGAGGGCGGAAACGGCGAGATCGCGGATCAGGCCGCCAACACATCTCCCGACGCGATCCTGATCTGCGGCAATATGATCAGCGCGGACGCGGAGAATACAGACGTCATCACTTCGCTGATCAAACGGCTTGTACAGATCGCGCCTGTTTACTACACATACGGCGAGCAGGAGATGAAGTACGTGAGCGCGCATACCGCGAAGGATGCGTCCGGTACAGAAGGAGCCGCAGACCCTCTTCGGGAAGCACTCGAAAAGGAAGGCGCGGTCGTCCTCAACGAAGAGTATGCGAATGCAGTGATTTACGGCGTAAGCGTGAGGATCGGCGGCATGTACAATAAAGCCTACGAGATGACCAATCTCAGGGGCGACGTCAAGAAGAGCAGCGAGACAACATGGCAGTTTCTTAAGGACTTCGAGAGGACGGACAAATTCAAGGTGATGCTCTGCAGCAGACCGGAGAGCTTCATCTACGGAAACGCCTGTAAAGACTGGAGAGTAGATCTTGTTGTGAGCGGCAATGATCTTGGCGGCCTTGTCGTTCTCCCTTATTACGGAGGCGTTTTCGGCGGCTCCCAGGGGTATTTCCCCGAATTCATTCACGGCATGTATGAAAAAGACAACGTGGATCTGTTTATCACCAGCGGTCTGAGCGCGCCAAAGGCTTTGATCCCCAGATTTAATAATCCGCCCGAGATCGCGGTCCTCGATATCAGCGACCTTGAAAGCACCGAAACTCTGGTTGCCAGAAAGAAGGCGAAGGAAGAAGCGAAGAAGGCGAGGGAAGAAGCGAAAGCAGCCGAAGAAAAGGAACAGAAAGAAAAAGCTGGCGAGCAGGAAAACACGCAGGAAAATGCGGGATCAGAGGAAAGCGGGCAGTGATCCTTTCATTGCTGACGAGACGACAACAGAAAGCGCGGCCAAGGGAGTTAGACCTTGACCGCGCTGTTTTATGGAGAACGAATGCAGATGCATTCTGTTCGGCGAATGTATAATATATGATAATTTTGTAACAATATAAAAATAGCATACTATTCTTAACTAAACTTTAAATATCAGAAAATCAGTTAAAGGGAAACGCCGGAATCTGTTTCCGCATAATTTGAATTCGTGTATAATGAGTGCAATTGGCAGCTGCTGTATTCCAAAGGAGATGACAGATCATGCAGAACGATTACGAAAAAGCGAAACATGAAGGCGACCACGCATATAGAAGAGCGATCTTATCCGGCCGGTATCCTTATCTTCCCGCGCTCAACTCCATGGTGCAGGACATCGACAAGTATCCTGTGAGAGATCTCGGGATCAAGGAAATCCCCATGTATATGATCGCAGGCACCAAGACTGTGGGAAGGCAGAATTCATTTGCCTCTAACTTTATGCCTCTGATGGATCTTGGCACGGAGTTTTCCTATAAGTGGTCTACACTCTACGATTCCGCGATCGAGGACGGGATCCGGGAGCCGATCAAAGTCTACGAATTTATGAATAAATTCTATGTGGAGGAGGGAAACAAGAGAGTTTCTGTTTCCAAATTTATCGGATACGTCTCTATTTCCGGAAATGTGCTGCGCATCCTTCCTCCCAAGGACGGCAGCGCTGCATCCAGGATCAATTACGAATATATCGACTTTTATAATGTGACCGGGTTCTTTGAGATCACCTTTTCCAAGACAGGAAGCTATGCGAAACTGGCACAGTATTTTGGCAGGGATCTGAAGACAATATGGCCGGATGAGCTGATCGAAACGCTGCGGTTTGCTTACATGACCTTCGACAAATGCTATAACATGAGAAAGACCAGAAAGCTCTCCATAACTGTCGGAGACGCGTTCCTTCTCTATCTGGAAGTCTATGACGTCGAGAGCCTTATGCATGACGCCGAAAGCGTCATAGGGCACAAGATCCAGCGTCTATGGAACGAGCTCGTCACCCAGACCCAGGAGGACAGTATAGAACTTGTCCGCACACCTGATGAAGTGGGACGAGGCAGCAGCATGACAACGCTGATGACGCTTAACAGCGCATATACCGATAAACCGATCCGCGTCGCCTTCCTGTTCGAGAAGAATGAAGAAGAATCCAGCTGGGCTTACGGCCATGAGCTCGGAGCCAATCAGATGGTGGAAAAGCTCGAAGGAGCTGTAGAGGCAGTCAAGTTTGAGAACTGCGCGGACAAGAAAGAGCTGCAGATGGCTCTGCAGGCCTGCGTGGCGGATGAGGAGGATCTGGTTTTCGCTACATCCCCTTCCATGCTGGATGAATGCCTGAAAGCTGCCATTGAATATCCCAAACTAAGGATCATGAACTGCGCCGTCAATCTGTCCAGGAGCAGCATCCCTACCTACTACACGAGGATGTACGAGGCCAAATTCCTGATGGGATGCCTTGCCGCATCTCTAGCGGAAAATCATATGATCGGCTACAGAGCAGATTATCCGATCTACGGTGGAATTGCCAATATCAATGCTTACGCGCTCGGCGCCGCCTGGGTCGACCCCTACGCCAAGGTGAAACTGGTGTGGGCCTCCAAAAAGGGAAGCAACTGGGAGCAGGAGCTTATTGACAGCGGCTGCAGTATCATATCGGGGATCGATATGATCAAGCCCAAGGATCCCACAAGAAAATACGGACTCTACAGACTGCACGGCGCAGGTACAAAGCGGAGCGACGGCAGCGTCAGGACTGAACAGGAAGTGGAGAACCTCGCTGCCGCAGTCAATCAGTGGGGTGTCTACTATGAGCAGATCCTCCGTAAACTGATCGACGGGTCTCTGGACGCGAGAAAGAATAACGCCAAGGGAAAGGCAGTCAATTACTGGTGGGGCATGTCAGCCGGTGTAGTTGACATCATTCTCTCTGATAATCTCCCTTATGCCTCCCGCAAGGCTGTGCAGACGCTGCGAAGGCTGATCATTTCAGGTATAACAAACCCGTTTGAGGGGGAGATCCATACACAGAACGGTATTCTGCAGGGACCGGATTCACCGGCTCTCACCGACAAAGAGATCATCACAATGGACTGGCTTTGCGACAACGTGATCGGGGACATTCCCGATACCTGGGAACTGGATGATTCGATTCAGCAGACAGTAAAAGTTTCGGGCGTAAAGGAGAAATAAAGTGAAAATTCTTGTCATAGCTGATGAAGAATCCAGGTCACTATGGGACTATTTTTCTCCGGCCAAGCTCGAAGGGATCGATATGATCATTTCCTGTGGGGACCTGAAAGCCAATTATCTGCAGTTTCTTGTCACGTTCGGAAATTGTCCGCTTTTGTATGTGCGCGGAAACCACGATACCGGATATGCAATGAATCCGCCGGATGGCTGTGTCTGTATAGAAGATAAGATCTTTAATTACAAGGGAATGCGCATTGCCGGACTTGGCGGGTCCATGAAATACAAGTATAGCCCGGATATGTACACGGAGAAGGAGATGAGGGCCAGAGTCCGCCGCCTTCGCCGCAAGATCAGATTTACGGGCGGTATTGATATCCTCGTGACCCATGCGCCGGCAAAGGGATATGGCGATATGGCGGATCTGCCCCACAGAGGATTTGAGTGTTTTAACGACCTCTTAATGAAATATAAGCCACTCTATATGCTGCACGGGCATGTGCATAAGACTTACGGAGCCGGTTTTATCAGGGAGAGGAGCCATCCGTCCGGGACACTGATCGTCAATGCATACGAGTCCTGCGTCCTGAATATACCGGATATCGCGTATCCGGAATACGGAAAAACCGGTTCAAAGCTATATGACCTGCTGTGCAGAGCTGCTATAAAGCTCAGAATGTATGACTGGAATCCAATTTGAGTAAAGTGAGGAAAAGTTATGAAAAAAGTTGCTAAGATTGCCGCAAGATTACTGGCCGGCGCGCTTATGACGTCGCTTGTATTCTCAATGGCCGGCTGCGGCAAAAAAGAAGAAGCACCGAAGCAGGAAGAGCAGACCGCGCAGGAGAGCGCGGACACAGAGATCGAAGAGATCATCAACCCTGAAGAAGTGAAGACAGAGGTTGTGGAAGAGCAGGAAGAGGAGCCCGCTGAGGAGGCCGAAGAGCCTGCTGCGGAGCAGGAAGTGATCGACAAGCCGGTTCCCACTGACGCCGATTCCCAGGCCAAAGAAGAGGCGGATGCCCGCAAGGAAGAAGAGGAGGAGCAAAAGCCCTCCAACACAGATCTGGGGATCCTGGACGGTGTTATGACCTTCGACGGCATGGAGCTCTCATTCCCCATCGAGCTTTCAAACATGACGCTCGGAAAGTGGAAGATCGCATACAAGGATGTGGATGATCCTTCATCCAGAACCCTTTATCCCGGTGAATGCGTAGAAGCGGCCATGACGTGCTCCGATTATGCCGAAAGCGATGTGACTGTCACGGCAGAATTCGGCAATTATTCAGATTCGGAAGCAGCGCTTTCCGACCTTCCCATGACCGGTATCTATGTAAAGAAGGGCAAAGGCACAGACGGCAAAGAGATCAGGCTTCCGGAAGTTGTTCTTCCCGGCGGCCTCACCTGGGGAAGCTCCCAGGGCGAGATCGAAGATCTCCTCGGAGAAGCAAGCTTCGCGGGCGGCTTTATCGACTCTGACTTCGACCTCATGTATGAAAACGGAAGTTTTTATCTGGAACTGGCCGGTTCCAATGATGACGGTGTTGATAATATAGTGTATACTATGGAATGATGATCGACACAGTTCATTCATCATTGACCACATTAGCAGACAGATTCTAACAGGGAAGAAGTTCCGACCTGGAAGAGACTTATATGTGACATGAACGCAGCCGCGCTTTCCGCGTGTCCCTTTGGAGCATCCAATGGGACATGATCACTGCGCTTTCGCTTATTATGACATGAAAGGCTCTTTCACCCTGCGGTGAGAGAGCTTTTTTATTTGATACCAGAAAACAGGAGAAAAGAGAGTTAAGCATGTTAAAAATCGCGATTTACGGCAAGGGCGGGATCGGAAAATCCACCATGACTTCCAATCTTGCCGCTGCATTTGCATATCTTGGCAAAAGAGTGATCCAGATCGGCTGCGATCCAAAGGCCGATTCCACGATCAATCTGCTGGGCGGACAGCCGCTGCAGCCTGTCATGGACTATCTGCGCGAAAAGGACGAGGACCCCGAGTCGATCGATGAGATCGCCAGGGAGGGATACGGCGGTATATTGTGCATTGAGACAGGCGGGCCTACACCGGGCCTCGGCTGCGCGGGCAGAGGGATCATAGCAACATTCAGTCTTCTGGAGGATCTGCGGCTGTTTGAGACCTACCAGCCTGACGTTGTGCTCTATGACGTTCTGGGCGATGTGGTGTGCGGCGGATTCGCGGCGCCGATCAGGGAGGGCTATGCCCGCAAGGTCCTGATCGTGACGTCCGGAGAGAAGATGGCTCTCTATGCCGCCAATAATATCTGCACAGCAGTCCGCAACTTCGAGGACAGAAGCTATGCCAAAGTGGAAGGGATCATTTTGAACAGCAGAAATGTTGCAGGCGAGAGCAGGAAAGTGGAAGAATTCGCCGCTTCCAAGAATCTTCCCATTGTCGCAAGGATCCCCCGAAGCGATGATATCATCCGCTTTGAGGACGAGGGCAAGACAGTGATCGAAGGCGACCCTTCCCTGGAAGTCAGCAAGTGCTTTATAAAGCTCGCCAAAGAGCTGCTGGAGCGGGAAGAAGACGACGCGATCGGAGGATGAGATGAACAGCGCGATTTACTATACAGTCCGGGAACTCTGGGATAGAGGAAAAAGCGATATCCCCAAAGAGATGATATCCAACACCCACCTGATCTACAGTTCACCCGCGACTTTGTCCTTTAATTCCCCCGGCGCGGAAGGTTTTGGCGTCAAGAGAGCAGGCCTTTCTGTTCCCGGATCCGTGATGTTGATCGTATCTCCCGGCTGCTGCGGGCGGAATACATCCTCGATCAGTACCATGGAGGGATACGAAAACCGTTTCTTTTATCTGACTATGGATGAGACGGACCTTGTCACCGGCAGACACCTCAGACGCATACCGGAAGCTGTGCGCCAGGTGGTAGACGGACTTCCCCAAAAGCCGTCTGTAGTCATGATCTGCATCACCTGTGTGGACGCGCTCCTCGGCACGGATATGGAGAGAGTGTGCCGGAAAGCGGAAAAGCTCATCGATACGAAGAATACCGGGGTCCGCGTGCGGCCCTGTTATATGTACGCGCTCACCAGAGAAGGCCGCAAGCCGCCCATGGTCCATGTGCGGCAGTCCATTTACAGCCTTCTTGCTCCCATGAATAAGAAGCCGGACAGCGTCAATATCATGGGCTATTTTGCACCTGTCAGCGGGGACAGCGAACTTCGTGATCTCCTGCGGCAGATCGGCGTCCGCTCGATCCGCGAAGTGTCCTCCTGCCGTGACTACGACGACTTTCTTTCCATGGCGGAGGCCAATTTCAATCTGGTCCTGAATCCGGAGGCAAGACCTGCCGCACAGGACCTGCAGGAGAGACTCGGCACCGCCTCGATCGAACTGACAAGGCTCTACCAGGTGGACCGGATCGCCGCGCAGTATGACGCGCTCGGCGCGGCGCTCGGCGTGACCTTCCACTATGACACCTATCGGGATCAGGCGCGCACCGCCATGAAACGTTTCCGGGAAGCCTTCCCGGATGCTGTGTTCAGCATCGGCGAAGCCATTAACGCAGATCCCTTTGAACTGGCGCTGGCGCTCATCCGGTACGGATTCAGGGTCAGAGAGATCTTCGGAACCCTGTCGACGGATTCCTACCGCTATATCCGTCACCTGGCAGCGCTCAGCCCCGATACGCGCGTCTATTCCAACCTGAACCCCTCCATGCTTCTCTATGAAGAGGGTGAAGCGGAAGACCGCGCAGGTCAAAACACTGACCAAAAAGCAGCGCTTCATATCGCGCTCGGAAGAGACGCGGGCTGGTATCATCCGGACATTCCCTGCCTCCCCTGGGGTCAGGATGTGCAGCCGTTTGGATTCGCGGCCGTAAGCAGCTTTTTTGACGCGCTGTACGAGACAGCAAGCAGCGGACAGCGGGACCTGTATGGTTCTGCCGTAAGACTCGGCACACATACGGATGCGGTGCGGCAGGTTCTTTCTCTGACAAAGGAGGCTCCCGGCAGCAATGCGCAGAATGACAAGAGCGGCAGCCTTTCCTCCTCGCAGCCTCCCAAGGGATATCGCAGCGTGCTGACCCCCTTTGCGCCGGATCAGTCCGGCGCTGTGTCCGTCCTCTATGAACTCGGCGGGATCACGGTCATCTGTGACGCGGGCGGCTGCACAGGAAACATCTGCGGCTTCGACGAGCCCAGGTGGTTCAGCGAGAGAAGCGCCGTATTCAGCGCGGGGCTGCGCGACATGGACGCGATCCTGGGGCGCGACGACCGTCTGGTCGCGAAGCTGGCCGATACTTCGTCTTTCCTGCTTGAGAAGGAAGGCACAAAAGCGCCTTCTTTCACAGCTGTCATCGGAACGCCTGTACCCGCCGTCATCGGAACAGACTTCAAGGCGCTGGAGAGAATGTCTGTCAAAAAGACCGGACTTCCCTGCATCGGGATCGCCTGTGACGGAATGGAATACTATGACAGAGGCGCGGAAAAAGCGTATCTGTCTCTCATCAAGACCTTTGCTTCAGAACAGTCTGAAGAGACGGCACCGCAGGACGGAGAGCGCATCGGCGTTCTGGGCGCGCAGTATATGGATCTCCACGGGATCGCGGATCCCGGTATGCTCAGGGCAGAGATAGAAAAAACGCCGGGCAGGCGCGCTGTGATATACGGAAGCAGGGAAGACGGGATCGACGCCTTCAGGAACGCCGGTTCCGCACAAGTGAATCTCGTAATCACTGTGGCGGGCTATGAGGCCGCGAAGCTGCTGCAGAAGCGCTTTGGGACGCCTTTTATCTGCGAAAATCCCGCTGCGGCCGGACAGATCCGCGAACTCTGCGCCCGGACAGACCTGGCCGGCAGGAAGATCCTGGTCCTCCATGAGCAGATCACTGCCAACACCTGCAGGAAAGAGCTCCTGCGCGCAGGTGCTGCAGAAGTTGACACTGCCTCCTGGTTTATGATGAAGGAAGAACTGATAAAGAAAGGGGATTTCCGCCTCCGCGAGGAGAAGGATCTGGTTAGAGCGCTGGACGAGCGCCACTACGACTGTATTGTGACAGACGCGGCTGTACTGCCGCTCGTGAAAGGACATTTCGCGGGGATATTCGCGGAACTTCCCCATTTTGCGGTATCAGGTAAACTATGAGCAGATTACAGACATTACGCATCAAAGTATACGGGATCGTACAAGGTGTTGGCTTCAGGCCGACTGTGGCGCGCCATGCGGCGAGCGCCGGAATTTGCGGCTCCGTATGCAATAAGGGGCCCTACGTAGAGATCTACGCGCAGGGAAGTGAAGAAGATAACGCCGGTTTTCTGCGCCTTCTCGAGAAAAAGCCGCCCAGACGGGCGGCGATCCTCAAGATCGATGTCAAGGATGTGACCGCGTCAGGGATGATATTCAGTGACTTTCAGATCATCGTGAGCGCAAAGACCAAAGGGGAGATCTTCATCTCGCCTGACATCGCCATCTGCGAGGACTGCAAAAGGGAATTGACGGATCCTGCCGACCGCAGGTATCTGCATCCCTTTATCAACTGCACCTGCTGCGGACCCAGACTGACCATCCTGGAGGGCCTTCCCTACGACAGGGAGCGGACCAGCATGAAGATGTTTCCCATGTGTCCGCGATGTTCCCGGGAATACCACTCTCCCTTGAGCAGGCGCTACGACGCGCAGCCGGTATGCTGCAATGAATGCGGACCGGAGGTCTACATCGCGGGCGACGAGTCCGTGCGCGGGCGGGAAGCGATCACTAAGACCCGCAGGATCATCTCCGGGGGAGGGATCGCGGCCATCAAGGGAATCGGCGGCTTTCACCTTTGCTGCGACGCGACGAATGAAGAGGCGGTATCGAAACTCAGGACCAGAAAGACCCGTCCGGTCAAGCCTTTCGCCGTCATGATGCGGGATGAGAAGACGGTCGAAAGGGAGTGTCTGATGAGCGAGGCGCAGAGAGAGATCCTGACCGGCCACCAGAAACCGATCCTTTTATTAGAGCGAAAAGAGGGGAGCAGGCTCTGCAGGAGTATCGCTCCCGGTAATCCCACCGTGGGCGTCATGCTGCCGTATGCGCCGGTGCAGGTCCTTCTCTTTGACTATACGGATGACGTGATAATGCCCGACTGCCTTGTCATGACGAGCGGCAATGTATCGGGCGCCCCGATCTGCAGGGACGACACAGAGGCGCTGCAGGAACTCGGAAGTCTCTGCGACATCATTCTCTCTCATGACCGGAAGATCCGGATCAGGGCTGACGACTCTGTCATGGACTTCTACAGGGGGGAACCCTACATGATCCGCAGGTCCAGAGGCTACGCGCCGCTTCCCTACATGCTCTCCGCATGGGAATACATGACGGCCCCTTCAGGCGGGACCGGGATCCTGGCGATCGGCGGGGAACTCAAGAACACCTTCTGCATAGGGACCGGAAGTCTGTTTTACCCGTCCTCCTATATCGGCGATCTGGCAGATCTTAGAAGTGTCAAAGCACTGGAGGAGACGGCAGGGCGTTACAGTTCGCTGCTGGAGGTGACGCCGGACGTCATCGCCTGTGACCTGCATCCCAAATACAATTCCGTTCTCGCCGCTGAAAAGCTGGCGGCAGACATCGGCAGACAGAGAGGGGGAGGACCGCTTCCCATACTCCGCGTACAGCATCATTACGCCCATATCCTGAGCTGTATGGCGGAAAACGATCACAAAGATCCCGTGATCGGCGTCTCCATGGACGGGACAGGATATGGAACAGACGGCACGATCTGGGGCGGCGAGATCCTCACAGCGGACTATCACGGATTTGAGAGAGCCGCGAGCATCCGGCCCTTCCTGCAGGTCGGAGGAGACTTATCCGCCAGAGAAGGGTGGCGCATCGCGGTATCCATGCTGCACAGTATTTGCAGCAGAGAAGCAGACAGTTCACCCCTTTCGGATCTGCAGGAAGTGGTGCGCAGACTGGCGCTGTGCAGTGCGCAGGAAGCGGGCGTTGTCTCGAAAATGGCAGACAGGAGACTCAACACGGTCGTATCCACAAGTGCGGGCAGGCTTTTCGACGCGGCGAGCGCGATCTGCGGGATCTGCAGACAGTCATCCTTTGAGGGAGAAGCTTCCATGTCGCTGGAATTTGCGGCGGAGCGCTTTGAAAAGACTGCGGACAACCATACATGGAACATGAGCGCGGAAGATCATCCGGTTCGGGATGAAGGCAGGCTGATCCTTCCCACGGAGAAGATCATACGGGATCTCACACGCATGCGTCTCGATGGAGAGAATGCTGACCGGCTGGCCTGGCTCTTCCACAGAAGGCTGGCCGATCAGATCATCAGCGCGGTCCTGGCGATCCGGGAGGAGAGCGGGACAGAAACGGCTGCCTTGAGCGGAGGCTGTTTCCAGAACCGCCTGCTGCTGTCCTTTGTTGAGAAAGGGCTTGCGGAAGCAGGCATGAAGGTCCTGATCCATCACCTTGTGCCGCCCAATGACGGCGGCATAGCGCTCGGACAAGCCGTCGCAGCCCGCCAGGCATTACAGGACGGCCTGATCCCGCAGACTTAATAACAAAAATAATACAAAACGGAGGAAATAAATATGTGTGTCGGTCTTTCGGCGAGAGTAGTAAAGATCAATGAAAACGGTACAGCCCTTGTGGACGCCAGCGGCGCGAGAAGACAGGTTTCCGCGGCGCTGCTCGAGGAACTTGAACCCGGAGATTTCGTCATGGTGCACGCCGGCGCGGCGATCGCAAAGATCACAAACGACGATGTGTCGGAGACAGAAGAGCTTCTGAAGGAGTACTTATGAGCAGCACTACAGATCACAACAACGGGAGCAGCGCGAAGAGATCGGCGCTGGAGATCCTTAAGAACTACGACGGACCCGCTGTGCGGATCATGGAAGTCTGCGGCACTCATACCCACGAGATCTTCCGTCTGGGCATCCGCAGGATCCTTCCTCCTTCCATCCGCCTGATCTCCGGACCCGGATGTCCTGTGTGCGTAACACCGGTCAGCTTTATCGATGAGGCGCTGATCCTCGCGGAGGAACACGGATGCACGATCTGCACTTTCGGCGATCTTGTTCGTGTGCCCGGAACCAAGTCGAGCCTTCAGAAAGCGCGCGGAACCGGCGCCAGAGTGCAGGTGGTCTATTCCCCCGCGGACGCGGTGGATTACGCGGAGGCGCATCCCGATGAACAGGTAGTCTTCTTATCTGTGGGATTTGAGACGACGACGCCTTCTGTATGTCTGGCTGTCAAGTCGGCGGCAGAAAGAGGCCTTCCGAACTTCTCTGTTTTGACAGCGAACAAGACAATGCCGGGCGCCTACGAAGCCATGAAAGACAGCACGGATCTGTATCTGTATCCGGGCCATGTGCATGCGATCATCGGGACCTCGATCTGCGAGGATCTGGCTTCCCGCGGCGTGAGCGGCATCTGCGCGGGCTTTACAGCTTCTGAACTTGTGACGGCTCTGGCTGTGGGCGTGACAAGATTTGAGAAGGGAGAGCCCTTCTTTGTCAACTGCTATCCCAGAGTTGTCAGGCCGCAGGGGCAGCCCGCCGCTGTGCGGCTGGTCGACGCGATGATGGAGCCTTGCGACAGCGAGTGGAGAGGCATCGGGGAGATCCCGCTCTCCGGCATGAAGCTGAGAGATGAGTACGCGGCGTATGACGCGAGAGTCAAATTCCAGCTGCCAAAGGTCGAGGGCAGAAGTAATCCGGCATGCCGGTGCGGCGAAGTCCTACAAGGCAAGTGCCTGCCTTCCGACTGCCCGGTCTTTGGCAAAGTATGCACGCCGGAGCACCCCGTCGGAGCCTGTATGGTATCCGGTGAGGGAGCATGTTCCGCATTTTATCTGTACGGAGGTTGAGATATATGGACATTTATACAAAGAGCGATACAGTTACACTTGCGCACGGAGCCGGCGGCAAACAGACGTCGGAGCTGATCGACCGGGTCTTCAAAAAGCATTTCCAGAATCCTCTCTTTACTGCGGACGACGCAGCGGTGATCGATATGGAGAAGGGGCGGATCGCTATGTCCACAGACGGCTTTATTGTCTCTCCGGCATTCTTCCCGGGCGGCAATATCGGAAAGCTCTCCATCTGCGGCACAGTCAATGATCTGGCCTGTATGGGAGCAGTCCCGCGCTATCTGACCTGCGGTTTTGTCATTGAAGAGGGATTCCCCATGGAGACACTGGAGCAGATCGCCGACGCGATGGAGAAGACAGCCAATGAGGCCGGCGTCCGGATCGTCGCGGGAGACACCAAAGTGGCCGGCAAAGGCCAGGTAGACGGCGTGTTTATCAACACGACCGGTGTGGGGATCATCCCGGACGGGATCAGGACTTCCGGCGAGCTGGCAAAACCCGGTGACGCAGTCATTGTGACCGGCGACATCGGAAGACATGGCTGCACCATTCTCCTGGAGAGAGATGATTACGGCATTGAAGCGGAAGTGACAAGCGACTGCGCGCCTCTGTCAGGGGCTGTGCAGGCAGCACTCAGGGCCGTTCCTGACATCCACGTGATCCGCGA